>CAZXNF010000006.1:0-220 GCA_964641785.1 uncultured Streptomycetaceae bacterium
GCTGCGGGGGGTCGGGCAGGTGGCTCACCGCGCGCAAGTGCGGCGTCGCCAGGGCGTGCGCGGAAGGCGCTGGTGCCGCCGCGAAGACCGTTGCGGTGACGGCGGTGAAGTGGGTGCAGCACATGTGCCCGGCGGGACCGCCGTCTTCGGTGGCGCCAAGTGCGCTGGCGTCATTTGCAGCGGCGTGATGTTCGTGCGCGTTGTGTTCGTCGTGCGCGGC
>CAZXNF010000006.1:230-24617 GCA_964641785.1 uncultured Streptomycetaceae bacterium
AACGTCGACCATTCCTCATTGCTCTACGTCCTTGACCGCAACTGGCGCACGGTTTCGATCGTCCAGACCATGAATAGGGCCGATGCCATGGACCCCCGCAGCCCGCTGGTCCCGGCTTCGCCCGAAACCATCGCCGCATGCATCGCTGCCGGCCTGGCAGCACCGGCATGGCACTTCAGCGCCAGCACCGGCAGGGCGACCGCCTGCAGCGGCAGCCACGCAAGCAGCAGACACACGATGACTCGGGTGTAACGGGACATGCGGGGCATCCTAAACGGCTGCGGTACGGAAGGCAAACGTCAGACAACGGTACTTAAGATGGCAACGATCCAGAAAAGTTCAAGCCACCCGAATTCAGACGCCGAGGCATCAATGCGCGTGCCCGGCCTGCGCCGCCGGCGCGGCGCCCTCCAAGGCGCAGTTCCCGCCGTCCGGGCCGCAATGCTGCACTTCCGCCTGGATCGTGGTGTGCGCGATGCCGAACCCGGCTTTAAGACAGCGCCCCGCGGCATCGAGCGCGGCCTGCGGTTCGGTGCGGTCGGCGTCGATCAGCAGGTGCGCGGTGAGACTGGTGCGGCCGCTGCCGATGGCCCAGACGTGCAGTTCGTGCACGTCGCGCACGCCGGTCACGGCACGCAGCGCCGCCTCGATCGCGGCCAGGTCCACGCCGTCGGGCACGCCTTCAAGCAGGACGTTCACGCTCTGGCGGAAGAGCGCCCAGGCTCGCGGTAGCACCCACAGCGAGATCAGCACCGCCACCACGGGGTCCACCCGCGTCCAGCCGGTGAACCAGACGATGGCGCCGCCGATGATGACGGCGACCGAGCCCAGCGCATCGGCCCAGACCTCCAGGTAGGCGCCCTTCACGTTGAGATTCTTGTCCGCGTCGCCGGCCAGCAGACGCATGCAGACGAGATTGACGATCAGTCCCGCCGCCGCGACCACCAGCATGCCGAGGGACTCGACCGATTCCGGTTGCAGCCAGCGCAGGACCGCCTCGTATAGGATGTAAGCCGCCACCAGAAACAACAGGGAAGCGTTGAAAGCCGCCGCCAGGATCTCGAAGCGGTGGTAGCCGAAGGTGCGCTTGCGGTCCGCGCGCATGCGTGAAAGACGGATCGCCGCGATCGCGATGGCGAGCGCCATCACGTCGGTGAACATGTGCGCGGCATCGGACAGCAGCGCGAGGCTGTTGAAGGCGATGCCGCCGGCGATTTCGACGAGGAGAAAAACCAGCGTCAGGCCGAATACGATCCACATGCGGCGCTCGCTCGCGCCGCGCGTGTGGTCGTGGCTATGCGGATGGTCGTGTGCCATCCCCTATTATGGCCCGGTCCTCCGAAGTACGAAAAAAGGGCCGCAAGCCCCTTGTTGCGGGGCGTGCGGCTCTGACCGACTGCTGCGCTGAGGACTACGGGCCGGTCAGCCGTGGTGTTGCGTGAAGCCGGCGCCCATGAAGTCCGGCTTCGGCAGGTTCAGACCCTTGCCGGCGTCGGTGCGCACCCACTGCCCGTTGACCCGGCCGTAGGCCACGCCGTTGACGGGCGCCGCGATGCTTTCCTGCGTGACGAACTGCGGCGCGCCGAGTTCGGCACGGACAGACGAGGTGTTCTCGCTGACGCTGAAGGGCGTAGGGATGGCGGCGCTGTCGTGGGTGTAGAAGTCCGCGGCCGAAACGGCGAACGGGGCGCAAGCGGCGATGAGAACGGCGAGGGTCGATTTGCGGATGGTGTTCATGTTGTTTCTCCAGTTCAGGTCAAGGTTGGTTGGTTCAGGTTCGTTGGGTTTCAAAGCACCCGTGGGGGTGATGCCTTGTTGCCTTGGCATGGCGTGAATATAAAGACCCGACCCCAACGCAAAGCCTTCATTGACCTTACAATTTTGTAAGCTCGGGACAGCGTGGCCCGACTAGCAAGCAAACCCTCACGCGCAGCCTCTCCCATGCCCCTCTCCGCCCCTGCCACGAGACGCCCGATCGACCCCGATGCACGGACGCCGCGCGGGCGGGGCCGCTCGGCATGAGCGCCGCACGGACGCCTCCGTTCCCCGGGCAGGTGGTGCTGGTGCTGCAGGGGGGCGGCGCCCTCGGCGCCTACCAGATCGGCGTGTACGAGGCGCTGCACCGGGCGGGCGTGGAACCCGATTGGGTGATCGGGACGTCGATCGGCGCCATCAATGCGGCGCTGATCGCGGGCAACCCGCCCGCGCAGCGTCTGGAGCGTTTGCAGCAGTTCTGGCGCCGGATCGAGCTGCCCGCGCCCGCTGCCAGCCCGCTCGACTGGCTCGGCATGGGCAAGCTGATGACCAACATGACGACGGTGATGCGCGGCATCCCGTCCTTCTTCGAGCCCGGCACCGCGGCACTGAGCGGCGCCCAGGCCGCAGTCGGGGTCGAGCAGGCCGCCTATTACAGCACCGGGCCGCTGCGCCGCACGCTCGGCGAACTGGTGGACTTCGATTATCTGCGCGGGAGCCCCACCCGCCTGACCGTGGGCGCGGTCAATGCCTGCACGGGCGCGATGCGCTATTTCGACAGCCGCGACGAGCCGCTGACGGTCGAGCACATCATGGCGTCCGGCGCGCTGCCGCCGGCGTTTCCGGCGGTGCGCATCGACGGGCAGCCGTACTGGGATGGCGGCCTCTACTCCAACACGCCGATCGAAGCGGTGCTGGACGATAACTCGCGGCGCGACGCACTGATCTTCGCCGTCAATGTCTGGCACCAGGCCGGGCCGGAGCCTGCGTCGATCTGGCAGGTGATGGGCCGGCAGAAGGACATTCAGTACGCCAGCCGTGCCGACAGCCACATCACCCGGCAGAAGCAGATCCATCATCTGCGCCACATCATCCGGGAGCTGACGAAGAAGCTGCCGGCGGGCAAGCAGGCCGACAGCGACGTCAAAGCGCTCTCGGCCTGGGGCTGCGGCACCACGATGCATATCGCACACTTGATTGCGCCGCGTCTGGAGGGCGAGGACCATACCAAGGATGTGGACTTCACGCCCGCAGGCATCCGGGCGCGCCGCGAAGCCGGCTACGCCGATACCATGAGCATGATCGAGCGCGCGCCCTGGCGTGCGCCGAGCGATCCGGTGGAAGGCGTGATCGAGCACCACTGACTGGAAAAACCGCTTCGCTTTCCACTGCCCGCCCGGCAGCGATGCCGGGCGCAACTTCCCGCCCGTCACCCCCCAAGCCGCAAAGGACGCAACATGATGAAGTTCTACTATCACCCGTCGCCCAACCCCGCCAAGGTCGCGCTGTTTCTCGAAGAAGCCGGCCTGCCTTACGAACTCGTGCCGGTGGACACCCGCAAGGGCGACCAGCACGCGCCGGCCTACACGGCCATCAATCCGAACGCGAAAACGCCGGCGCTGGTCGACGGCGACGTGACGGTCTTCGACAGCAACGCGATCCTGCTGTATCTGGCCGAGAAAACAGGCCGCTTTCTGCCGGCGAACACCCCGGCGACGCGCGGGCAGATGCACTCGTGGCTGATGTTCGTGGCCACCGGCATCGGACCGTACTCGGGCCAGTGCGTGCACTTCAAGCACTTCGCGCCGCAGCCCCAGACCTACGCCACGAACCGCTACGACTTTGAGGCGTGGCGTCACTGGCGCCTCCTAGACGCGCAGTTGGGTAAGCACCGCTATATGCTCGGCGACGAGTACACCCTGGTGGACATGGCGGTATGGGGGTGGGCGCGCGCGGTGCCCTTTGTCCTTGGCCCTGAGGCCTGGGACAAGCTGCCGCACGTCAAACGCCTGCTCGACGAGATCAACCTACGGCCGGCCGCGCAGCGCGCCGAAGCGCTGAAGGCGCGGCATACCTTCAAGACCGAGATGGACGACGACGCCCGCAAAGCCATGTTTCCGCAGAATGCGCGCCTGGCCAGTGCTCAGCCCTGACCGGGCGGCATGAAAAAAAGTCGCACGCCCCGTGTTGCGGGGGCGCGCGGCCCTGACCGACTGCTAGTGGGGACTACGGGCCGGTCAGCCGTGGTGTTGCGTGAAGCCGGCACCCGTGAGGTCCGGCTACGGCAGGTTCAGATCCGATCCTTGCCGGCGTCGGTGCGCACCCACTGCCCGTTGGCACGGCGATAGGCCACGCCCGTAGACGGCACGGCGATCTGTTCCTGGGTGATGAACTGCGGGGCGCCGAGCTCGGCCCGGACGGACGAGCTGCGCTCGCTGCCGCTGAAGGGCGTCGGGATGGCGGCGCTGTCGTGGGTATAGAAGTCCGCGGCCGAAACGGCGAACGGGGCGCAAGCGGCGATGAGGACAGCGAGGATCGATTTGCGGATCGTGTTCATGTTGTTTCTCCAGTTCGTGGTTAAGTTGGGTGGGGTTCAAAGCACCCGTGGGGGTGATGCCTTGTTGCCTTGGCATGGATGCATAGTAGGGAAGCGACCCCAACGCCCAGCCTTCATTCACCTTACAATTTTGTAAACCAGCGACCCGTCCCGTTGAGGCACCATGCGCATCCTGATCGTTGAAGACGAGGCCAAGTTGGCCGACTACCTGCACAAGGGACTGACCGAGAACGGATACGTGGTGGACATCGCGCGCACGGGCATCGATGGCAAACACCTCGCGGTGGAGGGCGAGTACGACCTCGTGCTGCTCGACATCATGTTGCCCGGCATCGACGGCTTCGGCGTGCTGGCGGCGCTGCGCAAGGAAAAGAGCACGCCCGTGCTGATGCTTACCGCACGCGACAAGGTCGAGGACCGCGTCAAGGGCCTGCAGGGCGGCGCCGACGATTACCTGGTGAAACCTTTCGCATTCTCTGAACTGCTCGCCCGCGTCCAGGCGATCCTGCGCCGCGGCGGCGGTCAGGAATCGACGACGCTGAAGCTCGCGGACCTGGAAATGGACCTCGCGCGGCGCAAGGTGTCCCGCGCGGGCCAGGAACTGCGTCTTACGGCCAAGGAATTCCTGCTGCTGTCGCTGCTGCTGCGGCGGCAGGGCCAGGTGCTCTCGCGCACCGCGATCGCGGAACAGGTGTGGGACATGAACTTCGATAGCGAAACGAGCGTCGTCGAAGTCGCCATCCGGCGCCTGCGCGCCAAGCTCGACGATCCGTTCGAGGCGAAGCTGCTGCACACGGTGCGCGGCATGGGCTATGTGCTGGAGGCGCGCCAATCATGACGCGCGCGGCCTGGTTCGCCATCAATTCCATCGCCCGGCGCCTGACGCTGGTGCTCGGGCTGATCGCGTTCACCGTATTTGGCGCTATCGGGGCGCTGCATTACTGGGCGCTGGAGCGGGAGCTGATGGCGCAGGAGCGCGACGAACTCCTCGGCAAGGCGGTGCTGATCCAGCGCATGGTCGCAGAGCTCGATCATCCGCGCCAGACCGGTGAACTGTTCCAGCGCCTGACCGATATCGGCGCAGGACACGGCGGGCTGCGCTGCTGGATCGTCGATCCCGCGGGCAAGGTCGTCTTCGGGGATGGCCCGGTGCCGGACACGCGGATGCCAGATGACCCGCGCGTGAAGTGGGCCGACGGCCGGATCCTGTACGTGTTCCCGAAGTTCGACCTCAACAGCGGCGTGTTCCCCGGCGCGCAGATGATCCTGGCGATCGACACCACGTCGCGGGTAGGCCTGCTGGCCGTGCACGGATGGGTCATCGCGGTGATCTCGGTGGCCGGTTTCCTCGCCACCATCGCGCTGGCGGCGTACGCGCTGCGGCGGGGCCTGCGGCCCGTACGCCGGCTGGCGCGGCGCGCGGCCACCATCGCCCCCGACACTCTGTCCGCGCGGCTGCCGACCGAAGACATCGACCTCGAACTGGTCGAGTTCGCGCAGTCCTTCAACCAGGCGCTCGACCGCGTGGAAGCCGCCTATCGGCAACTCGAGGGATTCAATGCCGACGTGGCCCACGAGCTGCGCACGCCGCTCGCGAACCTGATCAGCGGCACGCAGGTCGCGCTTTCCCAGCACCGTTCCGCGGAGGAACTGCGCGAGGTACTGGCCTCCAGCCTGGAGGAGTTCGAGCACCTGAAAATCGTGGTGAGCGACATGCTGTTTCTCGCCAGCGCAGACCGCGGCGAGCGCGCGGGTGAGCGCAGCGCCGTTTCACTGGCGGCCGAAGCACACCGGGTGGCGGAATTCTTCGAAGCGGCGCTGGAAGATCGCGGCCTGCATCTGAATATCGAGGGCGACAGCATCGTGGATGCCAACGCGTCGCTGATCCGGCGCGCGCTGCTCAACCTGGTGGACAACGCGACCAAATACACGCCGAGGGGGGGTGTCATCGTGATTGCCATCGACGCCAGGAACGGCATGGCACAGTTGCGGGTGCGCAATCCAGGAGAAACAATCAACGCGGCCGACCTGCCGCGCATCTTCGACCGCTTCTACCGCGCCGATCCCGCGCGGGCGGCGCGCGGCGAAAGTCAGGGGCTGGGCCTCGCCATCGTGCGGGCGATCGCCCGCATGCACGGTGGCGACACGATGGCGGCCTCGCGGGGCGGCTACACCGAAGTGGGGTTCATACTGCCGGCCTGAGCCGGCGGAGCAGGTCAGGGCCGGTACAACTGCACCGGCGCCCGCGAGAAGGTCATGCGCCCGCGCTTGAAACCGTAGAGCGGCGGCGCGAGTTCCGCCACCGCCTGCTCCGGCGTGCGGCAGTCGAGCACGACGAGATCGGCCTGCCGCCCCACTTCCACGCCGTAATCCGGCAGCCGCAGCAACTGCGCGGAACGGCGCGTCACCATCTCGAAACACTCGCGGAGGTCCTGCTGGCTGCCGGCCTGCGCGATGTTCGCGTACAGATTGGCCATGCGCGTGAGCGAGCAGTCGCCGAAGGGCGTGAACGGATTCAGCACGTTGTTGGTGGACAGCGAGCAGTTGACGCCTTTCTTCAGCAACTGGTGCACCGGCGTCACGCCGCGCGGCACCTTGTGGTCGTGGTCGCGGCTCATCAGGTAGAGGTCGGTCGAGGGCAACACGGTCACCGCCACACCGGCGTCCGCCAGCCGCAGCGCGATCTCTTCCAGCTTCGCCGGCGGGACGAGCGACAGCTTCGTCACATGCCCCACCGCCACCCGGCCACCGTACTTGTGCTTCTCGGTCTGCTCGCACACGTACAGGATATCCATGTAGTCCGGCGTGGCGCCGAAATCGAGGTGCATGTCGATATCGGCGTCGAAGTCGCGCGCCATGCGGAACACGCGGTCGATCTGGCCGTGCGGATCGGTGTCCGTATACGGCGCCGCGCCCACCACGCGCGCGCCGCGCTTGAGCGACTCGCGCATCAGTTCCTCGGTGCCGGAGTTGTTGGTTAGCCCCTCCTGGGGGAATACACAGATTTCGATGTCCATCGCCCAGGCGTGGTCCTGCGCCGCCTGCAGGATGCCGTCGAGGCCGCGCAGGCCGATACCGGGATCGACTTCCACGTGGGTGCGCATGAAGCCGGTGCCGTGGCTGATGGACTTTTCCAGCGTGCCGCGCGCGCGGGTGTAAACGTCCTCGGCGGTGAAGGTCTTCTTGGCGGCGGCGACTTCCCTGATCGCCTCCTCGAGATCGCCCTTCTGCGACTGGCAGCGGTCGAGGATGCACGACTTGTCGAGGTGGATGTGGCTCTCGCAGAAGCTCGGGGTGACAAGGCGGCCGCCGAGATCGAGGTCGCGGCCGCTGACGGTGAGGTCGTGCGCGATGATCTCGATGCGTCCGTTCTGGATGCCGATGTCCACCGGCCGTTCGGTGACGGGGCGCCCCAGCACGCGGGCATTGCGCAACATCAGGTCCATGCGTTCGTTCCTTCCATTCAGTTTCCGCCCAGGTAAGCACGTGCCAGCGCCGGGTCGGCGCGCAATGATTCAGCGCTGCCGGCATGCACGATGCGGCCGGACGCCAGCAGGTAGCCGCGGTCGGCCACGGCGAGCGCGTTGGCCGCCATCTGGTCCACCAGCAGGATGGTAACGCCGTCGTCGCGCAACCGGGCGAGCACGTCGAACAGTTCGTGCACCAGCCCGGGCGCAAGCCCCAGCGAGGGTTCGTCGAGCAGCAGCACCTTGGGCCGCGCGAGCAGCGCGCGCGCGAGTGCCAGCATCTGCTGCTCGCCGCCGGACAAGAGGCCTGCGCGATTCTTGCGCCGCCGCGCCAGCACCGGGAAGCGCGCGAGCATCGCTTCCAGCTCCTCCGGCTGGAAATCACTGCGGGCGAAGGCGCCGAGCCGGAGGTTGTCCTCGACGGACAGTTCGGGAAACACCTGCCGCCCTTCCGGCGCCAGCACCAGGCCCATGCGCGCGAGCCGATGCGCGGGCTCGGCGCCCACTTCGCGGCCGGCGAGCAGGATCTGCCCCCGCACCGGCCGCAACAGGCCGGCGAGCGATTTCATCAGGGTGGACTTGCCGGCGCCGTTCGCACCCAGCAGGGCGACGAACTCGCCGGTGTTGACGGCGAGGCTCACGCCGTCGAGCACGCCGATCGCGCCGTAGCCGGCGCTGAGCGACGCGACCGCGAGCACTTCGTCGTGCTGCAGCTCGCGGCCGGCCAGCCGCGGATGCGGCGCGCGATCGCCCTCCTCGCCCAGATAGGCCTTGATCACGGCCGGGTCGGCGCGCACGGCGCCAGGCGTGCCCTGCGCGATGCAGCGCCCGGCATCCAGCACCACGACGCGGTCGGAGATCCCCATCACGAGCGGCATGTCGTGCTCGATCAGGACCACGGTGAGACCGGCATCGGCGATGCGGCGGAGCAGCGCGCCGAGCGTTTGCGTGTCGCCGGCATCCAGCCCCGCCGCAGGCTCGTCGAGCATGAGCACCGCCGGTTCCGACGCCAGCGCGCGGGCAATCTCCACCAAGCGGCGGTCCACGTGCGGCAGCGCGCCGGCGCTCGCAGCAGCATCTCCGCGAAAGCCCACGAAGTCGAGCAGCGCCCGCGCGCGCGCCACGGCCGCGATATCGGCCTCCGCTTCACGCAGCGGCGAACCGAAGCCGCCGCGCTGCATCGCCGCGAGCATGTTCTCCAGCACGCTCATCTGCCCGAACAGTTGCGAGGTCTGGTAGGTGCGCGCGATGCCGGCGCGGGCCACGGCGTACGGCGGCGCGCCGGCGAGTTCCACCGCACCCAGCTTCACCGAACCGCGGTCGGGCGGATAAAAGCCGCCGATCAGGTTCAGCACCGTGGTCTTGCCGGCGCCGTTGGGGCCGATGAGGCTCGTCACCTGTCCGGGTTCGGCGTGGAACGCAACGCCATCCACCGCGCGCACCCCGCCGAAGGCGATCGCCAGATCCGTTACCGCGAGCGGCTGGGCGGCGCGCGGCTTAAGCACCACCGGTGCCGCAGATGTCAGGACTGCCGCGGGCGCACGCCGGGTGAAGCGTCCGAGCAGGCCGGCGATACCGCCGGGCGCGACCCACAGCACGACCAGCATCAGCAAGCCGAAGAACAGCACCCGGTACTCGGCGAGCCCTGAGAGCAGTTCCGGCAGCACGATCACGATGATCGCGCCGATCACCGGGCCGTAGGTACGCTCGGCCCCGCCGATCATCACCACCAGTACGAACAGGATGGACTGGAAGAAGGAGAAGCTCGACGGGCTGACGAAAGTCGTGAGCGGCGCGAATAGCCCGCCGGCGGCACCGGCCAGCGCCGCGGAAATCGTGAACGCCGCGGTGCGCACGACCACCACCCGGAAACCCAACGAACCAGCCGCAGTTTCAGCATCGCGGGTGGCGCGCATCGCCAGGCCCCAGCCGCTGCCGTGGAAACGGCGATACGCAGCGATGCAGGCCACCGCCAGCGCGATGGCCAGCAAAGCGAGCGCGCGGTCGCTGAACTCGATACCTGCCACCGCCGGATGCGGAATGTTCATGAGCCCGTTGGACCCGCCGGTCACGCTGCGCCATTCGATGGCGAGATATTCGACGATGAAACCGAAGGCGATCGTGACCATCGCAAGGTAAGGACCGGACACGCGCAGCGCGGCGAGCCCGACGCCCGCACCGACGGCCGCCGACAACGCGACCGCCGCGGGCCACGCCAGCCAGAACGGCACGCCGGTCTTGGTGGTGAGCGCGGCGACGGTGTAGGCGCCAAGCGCGTAGAACCCGACATGGCCGAAGGACACCTGGCCGGTCAGGCCCAGCAGCACGTTGAGCCCGACGCCGACCACGATCGTCAGCGCTGCGGTGGTGATGAGGTACAGATGGTAGTTGTTGGCGGTGCCCGCATACGCGCACGCCGCCAGGGCCAGCACGGGCAACAGCCAGACGCTGCGGGCGTTCATACTTTTTTCACCGCGGCGCGGCCGAACAGTCCGTGCGGCGCGATGGCGAGCGCCACGATGACGAGGCTGAAGGTCAGGAGGTTGGTATAGGCGGAGCCGAGCCACACGGTGATGGCCGCTTCGGTGAGCCCGAAGAGGAAACCGGCGATCACCACACCACGTGCGCTCGCAATACCGCCGAGGATCGCCACGGCGAACGCCTTGATGCCGAACAGCGTGCCCATGTCGGCCGACACCGCGAACAACGGCGCGATGAGGATGCCGGCGATGCCGGCGAACACGGTCGATACGGCAAAGGCTGTCGTGATCGCGGCCGACACGTTGATGCCCATCAGGCTCGCGGCCGCCGGATTCTGGACCACGGCGGCCAGCGCCTTGCCCAAGCGCGTGCGCTGCGTGAACAGATGCAGGGCCAGCGCGATGGTGATGCCCACCAGCGGGATGACGGCCTGCAGCGGCGTCACGGCCAGCTCGCCGACCCGCCAGGGCTCACCGCCGATCAGCGTCGGCAGGCTGCGCGGCTCCTTGCCGAAGGTGAAGAGGACGACGTTTTCCAGGACGATGCCGACCGCAATGGTGGACATGAGCCAGGCGTTGGAGCCCGCGCGCACGAAGGGCCGCACGGCGAAACGCTCGATGGCCACGCCCCACAGCGCGCACAGCAGCAGCGCCCCGAGGGCGGCGAGGGGCAAGGGCCAGCCTGCCTTGAAGTGCAGGGCATAGGCCAGCACCGCGCCGAGCATCATGGACGTGCCCTGTGCAAAGTTCACCGTGTTCGACACGGCGAAAGTGATGTAGAAGCCCAGCGCCAGCAGGCCGTACATGCTGCCGAGGCCAAGGCCAGAGACGAGCGCGAGTGAGAACATGGAGAGGATGGTAACCGGATAAACGAACGCCGCGCCGGCAGCAACCCCCGGACGCGGCGTCGTTCCTCCCGGGGCAGCGCCCCGGTGCTGCCGACTATTTCTTCAGGGTGACCGGCACGATCTGGTCGCCGTCGTACTTGACCATCACGTAGTCGTTCTCGCCCAACGCATCGTGGTTGTCCGGCTTGAACGGCTGCTTGTAAGTCTTGATGAGACCCTTGTATTCGCCGACCTTGTAGAAGCCTTCGCGGATCTGGTCGCCCGAGAAGCCGCCGCCGGCCTGCATGGCCATTGCCGTCAGCATCATCGCGTCGTAGGCGTTGGCGTAGCCCACCGGCGGCACGATGTCGCCGACCGACTTGATGTCCGGGTACTTCTTCATGAGCGCGGCGATGTTCTGCTTGCCGACATCGCTTTGCGGACCGAAGAAGCTGTAGGTCTGGATGAACACGACCTTCTGCGACCACGGGCCAGCGAGTTCCGGGAAGCGGCCGCCGGAGATGCCCCAGTGCGAGATCACCGGCACGTTCCAGTTCATTCGCTCCAGCGATTTGACGACCTGCGCGCCGGGGCCGGCGTTGCCGACGAGGAAGATCGCGTCCGCGCCGTTGGCCCTGAGGCGGGAGAGCTGGGGCGTCATGTCGACGTCTTTCTCCTCGAACTTCTCGACGCCCGCGTTGCCGAGCTTGGACTCGCCGAGCGCGGCGACAAGGCCTTTTTCGTTCGACTCACCCCACGGATTGTTGATCAGCATCATGCCCGGCTTCTTGGCACCGTGGGCCTTGACGGCGTAATTGACGAGCGCCTTGCCCACCAGCACGTCCACCGCGGACACGCGGAAGACGTAGTTGGGGGTGGCACCATTGCGCGTGATCAGTGTGCCGGCCGCCCAGGTGCCGATGTACGGCACCTTTTCCTTGTTGGCGATCGGCACGATGGCCATGGCCACCGGGGTGTCGATGCCACCGAAGAGGGCGGCGACTTTTTCGTTCTGGATCAGTTCGCGCGCGGCGATCTGGCCTTTGGCGGGATTGGACTCGTCGTCGCGCCTCACGAGGACGAGTTTCTTGCCGAGCACGCCGCCCTTGGCGTTGATGTCGTCGATGGCGACCTCCAGCCCGCGCGTGATGGCCTCGCCCGACTTGGCGGAACCGCCCGACAGCGCGCCGACGTAACCGACCTTGATGGTGTCCTGCGCGAGCGTGGTCGTCGCACCCCCCAGCGCCAGCGCGGCCACGGCCAGCGTGTGGGTGATTCCGGATATCCAGTGCCTGTTCATGTTGCGCTCCCCTTTTCGGTTGGATTTGCAGCCTACGCCTATCAGCACGGCCTGTGCCAATCTCGTGCATTTATCCAATACACTCGATACGGCCTTTGTTTTTGCGGCACTTTTCGCCTGCGCGCCACAAAAGGTGCGGCGACGCCTCGGACTGTTCCGCTCCGGTAACGGGCACGCGCGCCGTGCATGCACCAATCCCGGGCGCGGCTTTCGGCAGCGTCCGCGCTGCTAGACTTCACGCTTCCGCAACGCTTCTTTCCCCCATGAATTCCGTCTTCGCCACCCGCGGCATGTTCGTCGCGCCCCACGCGCTCGCTGCCGAATCCGGCCTCGCCGTCCTGCGCGAAGGCGGCAACGCGCTTGAAGCCATGATCGCCGCCGCGGCCACCATCTCCGTGGTGTATCCACACATGAACGGTATCGGCGGCGACAGCTTCTGGCTGATCCACGAGCCGGGCAAGGAGCCGATCTCCATCGATGCCTGCGGGCGCGCCGCCGGCATCGCCTCGCGCGAGTGGTACGCCTTGCACGGTGTCACGGCCATTCCACACCGCGGGCCGCTCGCAGCCAACACCGTCGCCGGCACCGTTTCCGGCTGGGCGCAGGCGGTGCTGCTCGCCCGCATGCGCTGGGACGGCCACGTTTCCACCAAGCGCCTGCTCGAAGACGCCATCCATTACGCCGAGCACGGCATCGTCGTCACCGCCAGCCAGGCCACCAGTACGCAGGCCAAGCTCGCCGAGCTGAAGGACCTGCCGGGGTTTGCCACGCGCTTCCTGCCCGGCGGCGCGGTACCGCAACCGGGCACCACGATGCGGCAGCCGACGCTGGCCGCCACCATGCGGCAACTCGCCAAGCGCGGCCTCAACGATTTCTACCAGGGCGACATCGCGCACGCGATCGCGGCCGATCTCGCCAACGCCGGCAGCCCGCTCACGCTGACTGACCTGCAAAAGCATGAAGCGGAAGAGCGCGCGCCCGTGCGGCTCGATCATTCCCTGGGCGCGATCTACAACATGGCCCCGCCCACGCAGGGCGTGATCTCGCTGGCGATCCTCGGCATCCTCGACCGGCTCGACCTCGGCAAGGTACCGGCGGACAGCGCCGACTACGTGCACCTGTGCGTGGAGGCTACCAAACAGGCCTTCCGCCAGATCCGCGACCGCTACGTCACCGACCCGCACTACATGTCCATCCATCCGCAGCAACTGGTGGCCGATGTGATGCTCGCGCCGCTGGCGCAAGCCGTGGACCGGCAACACGCGGCGCCGTGGGGCAACCCGTCCGCACCCGGCGACACCGTGTGGATGGGCTGCATCGACGGCGCGGGCCGTGCGGTGAGCTTTATCCAGAGCATCTATCACGAGTTCGGCAGCGGGATCGTGCTGCCGCAGACCGGCATCAACTGGCAGAACCGCGGCGCGGCGACGGCCAGCCGCAGACGCAGTGCGCGGTGTTTACGCGCATCGGCGTCTACGGTCAGGGCGTGCAAGCCGCCATCGCCGCGCCGCGCTGGCTGCTCGGCCGCACCTGGGGCCAGGTCAGCGACACGCTGAAGCTGGAGTCGCGCTTCGATCCCGCGCTGGTCGCGGAACTCGGGCGGCGCGGCCACGACACGGAAGTGCTGCGCGACTACGACGAGACGATGGGGCACGCCGGCGCGATCAAGCGCTCGGCGGACGGCGTGCTGGAAGGCGGCTTCGATCCGCGCAGCGACGGCGCGGCGGCGGGCTACTGAGTATCACGGGAGGCGCGGCATGAAGAAAGCGATCACGCTCTACGGCATCGCGAACTGAGACACGGTCAAACGCGCGCGGGCGTGGCTCGCGCAGGCAGGCCGTGAACATGCCTTTCACGACTACAAAAAGGCAGGCGTGCCGCAGACGCGGCTCGACGCCTGGATCAAAGCGCTGGGCTGGGAAGTGCTGGTGAACCGGAAAGGCACGACCTGGCGCAAGCTGGACCCGCAGCAGCAGGCCGCCGTGAAGCACGCGGCGAGCGCCCGCACGCTGATGCTGGCGCAGGCCAGCGTGATCCGCCGGCCGGTAGTGGAGTGGACCGACGGCTCGCTGACCGTCGGCTTTGAAGCGGACGACTGGAAAAAACGCGCCTGAGCAGCGTTTTTACTTCTTCCGACCGACCACCAGCAGCACGATGCCCAGCACGACCGCGCCGCCGCCCAGCCACTTGGGCACGTTGACGGTTTCCTTTTCCTTCACCGACAGTTCGATCGGGCCGATCTTGGCCTGGTGCGTTTCCTTGGTGAAGCTGAACTGGTCGTAGACGAGGCCCAGTGTGCCTGCGACGATTAGTACGATAGCCAAAATGGTGGTGGAGTTCATGGAAATCCTCCGTTGGGTTGTTGTTATCCGTTGCGGGACCGGCGACTGACCGCCGTTGCCGCGCAATAGCCCGCGGCAGCCGTCACCGCGGAGATCAACATACCCCAAATCACGTCCACCATTGCGACTATCCACGGGAACTCGCGCAAAGTCGCAACGTTCGTCAGGTCGTAGGTCATGTAGCAGAACAGTCCGTACAGAGCGCCGAGCCCCGCGGCTTTCTTCCAGGTGCCCCCATTCAGGGCCGGCCTGACCGCAAAAAACACCACCCCGGCGATGTAGAGCACGTAAAACAGGGCCGCGGCGCGGAAATCTGGCTGCTCCGCGAGGAGGTGGCCGATGGTGCGCTGGTAGAAGTCCAGCGCGAGTACGCCGAGCCAGACGGCGTCGATCGCGACCATCGTTACGGTGCAGGCCACGTAAGCCACGAGATATTTTTTCATCAATGCTTCACTTCTACGTGAGGTCGCTCACAACAACTTCAGCAGCGCCTCGCGACTGATGTCGGTATCGCGAAGAATCTTGGACAGTAAACCCGGCCCTAGGGTCTCGCCGGCATGTACGGGCACAACCGTGGTGCGTCCATCAGTATGGTGCAGAAAATGATGGCTGCCTTTGATCCGCACCACCTCGAAACCCGCTTTGCGCAGCGCGGTCGCCAGCGCTTTGCCGGTGAGCGCGGGCAACATCGTCATGCTTCAACGGTAATCCGCTGCACGCCTACAAAATCGAGGTTCTCGGTGGGTTGACCTTGCGTTTCAAGGCAAAGCTCGACCGCTTCGCGTATACGGATCATCAATTCATCGAGGGATTTTGCCTGCGTGTGGCATCCCGGCAAAGCCGGTACCGACGCCACAAAAAAACCTTCCGAATCGCGCTCGACAACAACATCGAATTGGCGGGTCATTGTTACCTCCAAGCGGGAATTCTACGCTGCGACCGGCGCAGGACAAACTGTCGTTAATCCGCCCGCACCGTCCGCTCCGCGGCCCATTGCCGCAGCCAATCAATCTTCTCGGCCATTACCACCGATAGCGGCTTGGTGCGGGCGAGTTCGCCCAGGATATGGGTGGTGGCGATAGGCTCCTTGGCCGCCATCGCCTCGTAGACCGCGGACACGACGGACTGTTCGATCTCGGCGCCGGCGAAGCCTTCCGCCGCCTGCGCGAGTTGCGCGATATCGAATTGCGTGGGGTCGAGCTTCCGCTTCTTCAGGTGGATGCGGAAGATCTCGGCGCGCACACCTGCCGCCGGCAGGTCAACAAAGAAGATTTCGTCCATGCGGCCCTTGCGCATGAGTTCCGGTGGCAACTGGGAAACGTCGTTGGCGGTGGCGACCAGGAACACCCGCGCCTTGCGCTCCGCCATCCAGGTGAGCAGCGTGCCGAGCACGCGCCGCGAGGTGCCAGTGTCGCTGCCGCCACTGGCATCGCCCGCCAGACCCTTTTCGATCTCGTCGATCCACAGCACGCAGGGCGACATCGCCTCCGCCTGCTTGAGCGACTCGCGCAGGTTGCGCTCGGTCTCGCCGTGGAATTTGTTGTAGAGCACAGCAAAGTCGAGCCGCACCAGCGGCAGCCCCCACGACCCGGCGATCGCTTTGGCGGCGAGGCTTTTGCCGCTGCCCTGCACGCCCAGCAGCAGCACGCCCTTGGGCGCCTCGACACCCAGCTTCTCGGCGTCGCCGGTCACGGCGGGTCGGCGCAGTTCCAGCCAGCGCTTGAGGTTGGCCAGCCCGCCGACTTCGGCGAAATTCGACGTGTCGATTTCGAAATCAAGCAGTCCGCTATCCGCCACGGACTCGCGCTTGAATTTGAGCACGCGACCGATGTCGTCCAGCGTGATCGCGCCGTCGTCGCGGATGGCGTGGCGGATCAGCCGCCGCGCGTCATCCTCGGCCATGCCGGCGAGATGCTGCACCAGCAGGTCGAGCGCCTCCTGCTGGCCCTTGAGCGACTGGCCAGTGTCCTGCTGCCAGACCTGCGCCTCTTCCTTGATCATTTCACGGATCAAGTTGGAGTCGGGCAGCGGCAGGCAGAAGCGGGCGCTCATGCGGCCCAGATCCGACGGCAGGTCCATGCTGCGCGACACGAACACCAGCGTCCGCGCGGTCCGGAAGTATTCCTGCGCGATTTCCTTGATCAGGCGCACATTCACCGGGTCTTCCAGGTAGGGCTGTGCGTCCAGCATGGCGTACACGCCGTTCTGCGGCGTCTTGTCGATGTGGCGCAGCGCGTCGCGGAACTCGTAGGTCTGCGTGATCACGTCGGTGCGCGGCACGCGGCGGATGCCGTCGGCGATGCTCCACACGAACAACGGCCAGCCGCCGAGGTTAGCCGCGCGCTCGAGCATTTTCATCATGCGCACCTCCTCGCCCGTCTCCACCTCGACGATCGGGAAGCGAGAATTGATGATGAGAGTGAAGTCCTTCAGGTTGTCCGACATCGTTTCCGTCTGTCAGGCTGCGAGGCGTTCGATAAGTCTGGCGTGGACGCCGCCGAAGCTGCCGTTGCTCATGACGAGCACGTGGTCGCCGGGTCTGGCCGCGCGTGCGATCGCCTCGACCAGCGCGCCGAGGTCCTTGTGCGCTTCGGCGCGCGCCCCCAACGGCGCGAGCGCGCCGCCCGCGTCCCAGCCGATGCCGCCGGTATAGCAGAACACCTGTTGCGCGTCGCCGAGGCTCGCAGGCAGCGCGTCCTTCATGACGCCCAGCTTCATGGTGTTGGAGCGCGGTTCGAGCACGGCGAGGATGCGGTCGCGGCCCACCAGGCTGCGCAGCGCGGCGATCGTTTCGCGGATCGCGGTCGGATGGTGCGCGAAGTCGTCGTACACGGCCACGCCTTTCACCGTGCCGCGCAGCTCCAGCCGGCGCTTCACGCTCTCGAAGCGGGACAACGCTTCCGCCGCGCGTGCCGGCGGCACCCCTGCGTGCCGCGCAGCGGCAATCGCGGCCAGCGCGTTGGACCGGTTGTGCGCGCCGAGGAGCGGCCATTCCACATCGGCCACCTTGCTGCCCGCGAGATGGACGTCAAAGGCATGCGCCGCCGTTTCGCGCGCCGCCCAGCCGGCATCGCTGTCGACGCTTTCCAGTGGTGTCCACAGGCCGCGGGCAAGCACGCGTGCGAGCGCTTCGCCACGACCCGCGACGACCAGCCCGCTGGCGGGAATCGTGCGCACGAGGTGATGGAATTGTGTTTCGATAGCCGCGAGATCGGGAAAGATGTCGGCGTGGTCGTATTCGAGGTTGTTCAGGATCGCGGTGCGCGGCCGGTAGTGCACGAACTTCGAACGCTTGTCGAAGAACGCGGTGTCGTATTCGTCGGCCTCAATGACGAACAGTGAGCGCCCCTCACCCCGTCCCTCTCCCGACGGGAGAGGGTGAGAACGGTGCACCGCACCGTGATGGGGCGGTGCAGGAGTCGGACCCGCACGCGCCGACACGCCGAAATTCTCCGGCACCCCGCCGATCAGAAAACCCGGCTCCAGACCCGCGTCTTCCAGTATCCACGCGAGCATGGCGCTGGTGGTGGTCTTGCCGTGCGTGCCCGCCACCGCCAGCACGTGCCGGCCAATGAGCGCATTCTCCGCCAGCCATTGGGGACCTGAAATGTACGACAGACCGCGATCGAGAATGGCCTCCATCAAGGGGTTGCCGCGTGTGACGACGTTGCCGATGACGATGACGTCGGGCTTCAGCGCCAGCTGGTCGGCGCTCCAGCCTTCGACGAGCGTAATGCCCTGGGCTTCGAGCTGCGTGCTCATGGGCGGATAGACGTTCGCGTCGCAGCCCGTCACGCGATGGCCCAGCTCGCGCGCGATGACGGCGAGCCCGCCCATGAAGGTGCCGCAGATGCCGAGGATGTGCAGGTGCATGAAAGGCGGGATTGGAGATTAGGGATTGGGGATTTGCAACAGACTGGACGCGGCCAGCATCAGGACCGTAAGTGAGGAGGGGTTGCCGGCAATCTGCATGGCGTTCGGCGCGCGGGACGGTGACGGGAACGCGATTCTAGCGCGGGCGTGCCCCTATAATCCGCGCATGCCTGCCCTGGGCAACCTCATTACCGGCTATCTCGGTGCCGGCAAAACCACCGCGATCCTGCACCTGCTCGCGCAGCGCCCCGCAGGCGAACGCTGGGCGGTGCTCGTCAACGATTTCGGCGCGATTGGCATCGACGGTGCCACGCTCGCAGCGGCCGACGGCAAGCTTGCCGTGCGCGAGGTCGCCGGTGGCTGCGTCTGCTGCGCGGCCAACGTGCCGCTGCGGGTGGCGATGACAAAGCTGCTGCGCGAGGTAAAGCCGGACCGGGTGCTGATCGAACCGACGGGCCTGAGCCACGCGGCCCGGGTGCACGACACGCTTGCCGATGCATGGCTACGGGAAGCGCTGCACCTGCAGGCGACGCTGTGCGTGGTCGATCCGCAGCAGTTCGCCACGCCTGCGCTGGCCGAACGCGAGGAGTATCGCGACCAGATCGCGCTGGCGGATGTGATCATCATCAACAAAACCGATGTCGCTCCGCCGGAGATGCAGGCGGCCGTGCGCGACCACGTCGGTGCGTTGTATCCGCCACGGCGCGTGGTCGAAACCTACCGCGGCGCGGTGAATGCCGATTTGCTGGCGCTCGATGGTGCGCCGCCCGCTCGCGAGGCTCGCCCCCTGCACCTGCACGGTCTGCCCCATGCGGAAGTCACGCCGCTGCTCGGCGGCGCGGCCCGGCGCGAAGTGCTTCGCGGCGACGGCATCACCGCCGTCGGCTGGCATTTCGATGCGTCGTGCCGGTTTTCGCGTCAGTGGCTGGAGGAGAAACTCGTCCGCCCGCCGGTGGCGCGGCTGGTGCGCGCCAAGGCGGTGTTTCAGTGCGACGCGGGTGGCGTGGCGTGGAACTGGACCACCAGCGGTGCGGAATGGGCAGCCCATCCCTGGCGCAGCGACAGCCGCTGTGACCTGCTGATCGCCGGCGCCGTGGGCGACGGCGCGGCGCTGGAGGAAGCGCTGCTGGGGTCTATGGTGCTGCCGATCTAGCGCCCCCGCCGGGATCAGTCGATCTTCATCTTGGCTTCCTTCACGATGGTCGCGTACTTCGCGATCTCGCTCCGGATATGCTCGCCGAACTTTTCCGGCGTGCCGCCGATCGGCTCCAGCCCGCGTTCGACCAGCGTCGCCCGCAGCACCGGATCCGACAGCATGCGATTGAACTCGGCGTTCATGCGCGCGACGGCTTCCTTCGGCATACCGGCCGGAGCGAGGATGCCATACCAGGAATCAGTCTCGAACTTCGGATAGCCCTGCTCGGCGATGGTCGGGATCTCGGGCGCCTGCGGCACGCGCTTCAGGAAGGTGGTGCCGTAGGCCTTGAGTTTGCCCGCGCGGATATAGGGCAGGAAGTCGGGCAGGTTGCCGAACATGATATCCACGTTGCCGGCCAGCACGTCGATGAGCGCCGGCCCCTGGCCCTTGTACGGGATGTGGACCATGTCGATGCCGGCCATGACCTTCAGCATCTCGCCGGCGAAGTGCGCGGTGGTGCCGTTGCCGAAGGAGGCGTAGGTCAGCTTGCCCGGGTTCTTCTTCGCGTAGGCGATGAGATCCTTCAGCGTGCTCGGCGCCACGCTGGGGTGCGCGGCCAGTACGTTCGCGGTGCGCGCCATCAGGATGACGGGCTGCAGGTCGCGCAGGGTGTCGTAGGGCAGGTCCTTCACCAGCGTCTGGTTCACGGTGAAGCTGTTGGCGACGCCGACGAAGGTGTGACCGTCGGTGGACTTGGCGGCGGCTTCCACCCCGATCACGGTGCCGGCGCCGGCGCGGTTCTCGACGATAACCTGGCGGCCGAGCGTCGCGGGCATGTTCTGCACCAGCAGCCGCACGACCGATTCCATGGTGCTGCCGCCGGGCGGAAAGGGGACGATGATGCGCACGGGGCGCTGTGGCCAGGCGGGCGCCGGGGCCGCGGTCTGGGCCCAGGCGCCGGCGGCGGTGCAGCACGCGAGCGCAACGAGAGCGCCCGCCGTATGCCTTGCGATTCGGTCAAGCATGGAAGGCTCCTTGCAGGTTGGGTTGGGCGCCACGATACAAGCAAATCCCATGCGCGGGAGGTCAGAACGACTTTTGGTAGATCAGCCCCGGGATGGGCGACTTGTCGAGGTCGCTCCAGTAGTGACGCTGGATCATGCGCTGGTACTCCTGCTGGCTGATGCGGCCGTCCTTGTTGCGGTCAAGCGCGCTGAAAGCGCTTTGGCCCTGCGGCGCCTCCTTCATGAATTCCTGCCGCGACAGAGTGCCGTCACGGTCCTTGTCGAGCGCATTGAAGCGCTCCAGTTCCCGGCGCGCACGGTTCTCGAAGGCGCGCGTCAGCTCCTCGCGCGTGACCTTGCCGTCGCGGTCCGTATCCATGCGGTCGAATTTGCGCAGCACGTCCGGCGCATAGCGCCGAGCTTCCTCCTTGCTCAGCGCGCCGTCGCCGTCGCGATCGGCCTGCCGGAACTGGCGGTCGAGGCGCTGACCCGCCGGGTCGCCGGCGGGTGGGGTCAGTGATTGCGCGAACAGGGGCGCCGCGGTCAGACACACGGCCGCCATCAGCCAGGCACGGCGCACGGATTACTCGTCGTGGTTCACGGCGGTGATGAGGTAACCGCCGGACTTCTCGTCGGAAGCCAGTTCGATCAGCCGCTTGTCTTCCGCTTCTTCGAGCAGTTTGTTGAACGAGCCGAAGCCGTAATAGGACTCGTTGAACTGCGGCTGCCGGCGCTTGAGCGCCTGCTTGACCATGGAACCCCAGATTTTTTCGCCGGCGCCGCGTTCGGCGATCAGGGCCTCGATTGTTTCCATCACGTGATCGAACGCTTCCTGGCGCTTGTCGTCGGCGGACTTCGGCGCCGGCGGGCTGCCGGCGGCGGCGGGCTTTTCCGTCGTCTTGCGGCGGGCGCGGCGCTTCTTCTCGCCGCGCACGAGGTCATCGTAAAAAATGAATTCGTCGCTGTTCGCCACCAGCAAGTCGGAAGTGGAGTTCTTCACGCCCACGCCGATCACGCGCTTCGCGTTCTCGCGCAGCTTGGACACCAGCGGCGAAAAATCCGAGTCGCCGCTGATGATGACGAAGGTGTTCACATGCGCCTTGGTGTAGCAGAGGTCCAGCGCGTCCACCACCATGCGGATGTCGGCGGAGTTCTTGCCGGACTGGCGGACGTGGGGGATCTCGATCAGCTCGAACGAGGCTTCGTGCATGGGCGCCTTGAAGCTCTTGTAACGCTCCCAGTCGCAGTAGGCCTTCTTGACGACGATGGAGCCTTTCACCAGCAGGCGTTCCAGCACCTTGTGGATGTCGAACTTCTCGTACTTGGCTTCCTGCACGCCGAGCGCGATGTTCTCGAAATCGCAGAACACGGCCAGACTCGGGTCGTTTTGTGAATCGGCCATGGGGCCACCCTTAATGTTCGTTATGCCCCGATTGTAGGGCGTGTCTAGAGCGGGAGGTCCGACAGCGCGGCGGAGCGCGTGCCGGGGAGCGGTGGGTTGTCCGCCGAGTGATACGTGAACACCAGCGAAAACTTGGTCTCCGCGGTGCGGTTGTCGCGGGCCGCATGCAGCAGCCGGCAATGAAAAAACAGCACGTCGCCCGCCTCCAGTTCAACCGCGACCTGCGTCGCGAGCAGCGGCTGGTTCTCGGTCAGGTCGGTGCGCAGGAATTTCGCCGCGTCCAGCTGATCGTCGCGGAAATTCATGCGATGCGTTCCCGGCAGCACCAACAGGCAGCCATTTTCCGGGCGTTCGCGTCCCAGCGCCAGCCACACCGAAACCAGTTCCTCGCGGGTGAATGCCCAATAGCGGATGTCCCGATGCCAGTGCGTGACGCTCGAATGCGACGGATTCTTGGTCATCACGCAGTTGTGGTGCGCCTGCGAGAGTTCCACCCGCGGTCCCAGCAACTGCTTGAGTCGCGTGGCCATCGGGGCGGAGGTCGCCCATTGCGCGAACGCAGGATCGCGCGTGGTGGCCTGCAGCAGCCGTCGCGCGGTGTGGCCGCCGGGCGCGTCACGCGAAGCGGGCGCGCCGGGGTAGCGCACGTCGGCTTCGTACTCGAGGGGAGGCGCCGCCTGTGCGAGATCGCGCTCGGCGATCGCACGCAGATGCGCGCGTTCGGCTGCGGGGGTCAGACCGCGCGCGATGACATAACCATCGCGTTCGAACGCCGCGACCTCTGCCGGCGAAAATCCGGTCATTATGCTCACGCAGCGAGCTTCGCCGGATCGTAAGCGAGGTACGGCGCGAGCCAGCGTTCGGCGTCTTCGACGCTCATGCCCTTGCGGCGCGCGTAGTCTTCGAGCTGGTCGCGCCCGAGCCTGCCGACGGCGAAGTACTGCGCCTCGGGATGCGCGAGATAGAAACCGCTCACCGACGAGGCGGGCAGCATGGCGAAGGATTCTGTCACCGTGATACCGACTTCCGGCGCGCGCAGCAGGTCGAACAGCGGCCCTTTTTCCGTGTGTTCGGGGCACGCCGGATAGCCGGGCGCCGGACGGATGCCGCGGTATTGTTCAGCGATCAGTGCGTCGTTGCCGAGCGCCTCGTCCGCTGCATAGCCCCAAAACTCGCGACGCACGCGCTTGTGCAGCAACTCTGCGAACGACTCCGCCAGCCGGTCGGCGATGGCCTTGAGCATGATGGCGTTGTAGTCGTCATGCTTCTTCTCGAATTCCGCCAGCCGTTTCTCGATATTGAGGCCCGCCGTCACCGCGAAGGTGCCGATATAGTCCGGCACACGCGCAGCCTTCGGCGCAACGAAATCGGCGAGACACAGGTTGGGCCGGCCCGCCGGTTTCTGGTTCTGCTGCCGCAGGTTATGCCAGGTCATGAGCGGACGGCTCCGCTTCTCGTCGGCGTAAATCTCGATGTCGTCCGCGTTCACGCTGTTCGCGGGGAACAACCCGAACACGGCGTTGGCGGTGAGCCACTTGCCTTCGATGACCTTCTTCAGCATGGCCTGGCCGTCGACCAGCACTTTGCGCGCCTCGACGCCGACGATTTCGTCGTCGAGAATTTTCGGGTACGGACCGGCGAGCTCCCAGGTCTGGAAGAACGGGCCCCAGTCGATGCTCTCCGCGATCTCGGCCAGATCGTAATTCTTGAGATGCTTGAGCCCGAGGAACACGGGCTTGGGAGGCGTGTAGGTCCGCCAGTCCGCCTTGAAGCCGTTGGCGCGAGCAGCCTCCAGCGCGAGCAGCGGGCCGTGGCCCTTCTTCTGTTCGTGCTGGGTGCGCACGCGGTCGTAGTCGGCGCGCACGTCTTCCAGGTACTTCACGCGGCTGTCGTCGGACAGCAGATTGGTGCACACCGACACGCTGCGGGAAGCATCCGGCACCCAGATCACCGGGCCGTGGTAATGCGGCGCGATCTTGACCGCGGTGTGCGTGCGCGAGGTGGTGGCGCCACCGATCAGCAGCGGAATCTCGTAGCCTTCGCGCTCCATTTCGCGCGCGTTGTTGGCCATCTCCTCGAGCGAGGGCGTGATCAGGCCGGACAGGCCGATCATGTCGGCCTTCGCCTCGCGCGCCGCCTCCGAAATCTTCTGCCACGACACCATCACGCCGAGGTTGACGACTTCGTAGTTGTTGCACTGGAGCACGACCGCGACGATGTTCTTGCCGATGTCGTGCACGTC
>CAZXNF010000007.1:0-14406 GCA_964641785.1 uncultured Streptomycetaceae bacterium
GTACCGAATCGGCCCGAAATCCCGACTCATCCCAGAAGAATATTTGTCCGCCTTGGACACTACGGGGTCAGGTCTTGCCTTTTGCCCAATCATTCCCCTACCCCGCCTTCTCCGGCAACAACTTCATCGGATCGACCGGCTTGCCGTAGCGCCTGATCTCGAAGTGCAGCTTCACGATGTCGGCGTCGGTGCCGCCCATCTCGGCGATTCTCTGCCCGCGCGCGACGCTCTGGCCTTCCTTCACCAGCAGTTCGCTGTTGTGCGCGTAGACGCTGAGGTATTCCTTGTTGTGCTTGATGATGATGAGCTTGCCGTAGCCGCGCAGTCCGGAACCGCTGTAGACCACCTTGCCCGGCGCCGCCGCCAGCACCGGCTGTCCGGTCTTGCCGGCGATGCCGATACCTTTGAGGCTGGCGCTCTCGCTGTAGCCGTTGGACAGCCGCCCGCTTGCCGGCCAGGCCCAGACCACGTTTTCGTCGTCCAGATCGACGGTGGGCGCTGATGGCGGCGGCGCGGCGGGCTTGGGCGGCTCGGGCTTGATCTCCGGCTTGACCGCAACGGTCGGCGGCGGCGCCGCAGGCGGTGCGGTCATTCTGGCCAGCGCCTGATCGGAGTACGGCACCCGTTCGGCCTTGGGCTCGCTGACCACCTGTGAACCCGCGCCGGCGGCGGAGGGCGCGGGTTCGGCAGGACCGATCGGCCGCGCCACCGGTGCGGGGGCCGGAGCAGGCGTCGCCAGCGTGGTGCCTGGCGCGCGCAAACGCAGTTCCTGCCCGGCGTAAATCCGGTTGGGATCGATGCGGTTCCATTCCGCCAGTTCGCGGTAATCGAGGCCGTTGTCGAGCGCGATCTGATACAGCGTGTCGCCGCGCTTCACCACGTACACAAGCGGTCGCTGGTCGGCCGCTTTGTCCGGCACGGGTTTGGCGGCCGGGGCCGCAGCCCCCGGAGCGCGATCGACGACCGGCGCCGGACGCGGCGTGCTGCAGGCCGCCGCCAGAAACACCACGGCGAGCGCGGCCAGCCGCAGGGTCGTATTCATGCCTCAGGCAACGCCGGGCAGCAGCGGCACGAAGCGCACCGCTTCCAGCAGGGTTTCGGTGCAGTCGCCATTCGCATCGCGCTCGACGACCACCAGCCGCTGCTCCTCGCGACCCAGCGGCACGATCAGACGGCCGCCCGGCGCGAGCTGCGCCTTCAGCGCCTCTGGCACATGCGTCGCCGCCGCGGTGACCACGATGGCGTCGAAGGGGCCCTCGTCGCGCAGGCCCTCGTGGCCGTCCACGTGGGCGAAGCGCACGTTGACGATGCGCAACTCCCGCATGTGCTTGCGCGTGACGTTGAGCAACGCCCGCAGGCGCTCCACCGAATAGACCTGGATGGCGAGCTTCGCCAGCACCGCCGTTTGGTAGCCGCAGCCGGTGCCGACTTCCAGTACGCGGTTGAGCGCGCGGCCGTTACGCGCGAGCTCGCTCATGCGGGCCACGATCCACGGCTGGGAGATGGTCTGGCCGAAGCCGATCGGCAGCGCGGTGTCTTCGTAGGCCCGCGAAGCCAGCGCCTCGTCGACGAAAATGTGGCGCGGCACTTCCGCCATCGCCGCCAGCACCGCTTCGTCACGGATGCCGTCGGTCCGGAGGCGCTCCAACATGCGCATGCGGGTGCGCGCTGAGGTCATGCCGATGCCCGACAGCCGGGTGTTCAAGCCAGCCACCCGCGGATCGCGTCGAGTTGCGACAGGCGCGTGAGGTCCATTTGCAACGGCGTGATGGAGACGCGCCCCGCCTGCACGGCGTGGAAATCGGTGCCTTCGCCGGCGTCCTGGGCCGCGCCGGCGGCGCCGACCCAGTAGACGGTCTCGCCCCGTGGATTGGTCGCCTTGACCACCGGCTCGGCCTTGTGGCGCTTGCCCAGGCGCGTGACCACCATCCCCTGCAGTTGCGCTTCGGGCACGTCCGGAACGTTGACGTTCAGCAGCACGGAGCCCGCGAGCGGGTGCGCGCGGAAGCGCTCGGCCAGCGTCCGCGCCACCCCTGCCGCGGTTTCAAAATGGCGACCACCGCCGTGGGCCACCAGCGACATCGCGACCGACGGGATGCCGAGCAGAAAACCTTCGGTGGCCGCTGCCACCGTGCCCGAATAAATCGTGTCGTCGCCCATATTGGCGCCGTCGTTGATGCCTGACACGATGACGTCGGGGAGGTGATCGAGCAAGCCGGTAACCGCGAGATGCACGCAGTCGGTCGGCGTGCCGTTCACGTAGAAGAAACCGTTCGCCGCGCGCCGCACGGACAGGGGCCGGTCCAGGGTCAGCGAGTTGCTGGCCCCGCTGCGGTCGCGCTCGGGCGCCACCACGGTCACTTCGGCGATGGACGCCAGCGCCGCCGCGAGGGCGGCGAGCCCGGGCGCAAAGTAGCCGTCGTCGTTGCTGAGAAGGATGCGCACTCAGATGAATGGTGAGAGAGGGACGGGCACCGCATGGTTGATGGGTGCTGCGGTAAAAATTCTAGCATGTGCGTGCTTGAAAAACCCTGCCGGCCGCTGCGGGCAGCATCCGCACCCCGCGATTGCCGGCGGTGCCGATCCGCTGTGCAGGTGTTAGGATTCACCGTGCCGCTGCCGTTGCAGGCGCTTGCAGAAGGGGCCGCAACGGAACGCGTTGAGCGGATGAAAATCGAGACTGCGCGGGACTTATTGTTCGCCTGCTGCAGTCCGTCATCCCCCCGCCTCGGCCATCGCCAAGGGAGGATTTATGCGTCATTCGACTTGCATTCGCGCAGGGTTTGCCGGCGTACTGCTCCTGGCGGCGGGGGTTGCCGCTGCCCAGGCCTACCCCACGCGGCCAGTGCGGACCATCGTTCCGTTCGCGGCGGGCAGCGCCACCGACACCGTGGCCCGCGTGCTGGGCCAGAATCTCTCCGAGGTCTTCGGCCAGGCGTTCGTGATCGACAACCGCGCCGGCGCCAACGGCACCATCGGCGCGGAACTCGCCGCGCGGGCGACGCCCGATGGCTACACGCTGCTGATGAGCACCAACACGCCCTCGGCCGCCGCGCCCAGCCTGATGAAGAAGATCAACTACGACCCGGTGAAGGACTTCGCGCCCATCACGCGGGTGGGCACCATCCCCTTCGTCCTGGTAGTCAATCCTTCCGTGCCGGCGAAATCGATCCGCGAACTGCTGGACCTTGCGAAAACCCAGCCCGGCAAGCTCACCTTCGGCTCCGGCAGCGCGGGCAGCCTGGTGCCGGGCTTCATGCTGCAGCAGATGGGCGGCGTGGAGTTGACGCACGTGCCCTACAAGAGCATCCCGCCGGCGCTGACCGACACCATCAGCGGCCAGATCACGATGGCGTTCGCCGATCTCGTCACCGGCACGCCGCAGATCAAGGCAGGCAAGGTGCGGGCGCTGGGCGTCACCTCGATGAAACGTGCGGCGCTGCTGCCGGAGGTGCCTGCGATCGCCGAGACACTCAAGGGCTTTGAGTTGATTGCGTGGTTCGCACTGTTCAGCCCGACGGGAACCCCGCAGGACATCCTGAATCGGCTCCATACGGAATCGGTGAAGAGCCTCGCCCGGCCCGAGGTGCGCGACCGCTTTGCCGCGCTGGGCATCGAAGTGTCCACCACCACCCCGGCCGAGCTCTCCGCCTTCGTCAAAAGCGAGACGGCGAAATGGGCGAAGCTCGCCAAGGCCGCCGGCATCGTGCCGGAATGAGCGACCGGTCCGAGGCCGGTGCGGCGGCAGGTCCCTTGTCGGGGGTGCGCATCCTCGACATGACCAGCGTGGTGCTGGGTCCGTTCGCGACCCAGATTCTCGCCGAGATGGGCGCCGACGTCGTCAAGATCGAGCCGCCGGAGGGCGACGTGCTGCGCCAGGTCGCGCCGATGCGCAACCCGGCGATGGGGCACATCTTCCTGCACCACAACCGCAACAAGCGCTCGCTGGTGCTGGACTTGAAGCAGCCCGCCGGTCGCATGGCGCTGCTGCGGCTGGCGAAGACCGCCGACGTCCTGATCTACAACGTGCGGCCGCAGGCCATGCAGCGCCTGCGGCTCGCCTACGCGGACGTGGCGGCCGTGAATCCGCGCCTCATCTACGTGGGGACGTACGGGTACAGCCAGCGCGGGCCGTACGCCGCGAAACCCGCCTACGACGACCTCATCCAGGGCGCCGCCGCGCTGCCCGCGATTTTCGCGCAGGCGGGCGCCGACCGGCCGCGCTACGTCCCGACCGCTATCGCCGATCGCATCACCGGGCTCGCCGCCGTCAACGCGGTGACCGCCGCGCTGTATCAGCGCGAACGCACGGGCCAGGGGCAGGCCGTCGAGGTGCCGATGTTCGAAACGCTCGCGCAGATGGTGCTCTCCGATCACATGGGCGGCAGCACCTTCGAGCCCCCGCTGGGCCCGGCCGGCTACGCCCGGATGCTGGCGCCCCACCGCGCGCCGTACGCCACCCGGGACGGCTATCTCTGCGTGCTGATCTACAACGACAAACAATGGCGCGCGTTTTTCGCGCTGATCGGACGCGGAGAACTGTTCGACGGCGACCCGCGTTTTTCCACGCAGGAAGCCCGCTCGCGCGCCATCGCCGAGGTCTACGCCTTCGTGGCCGGACAGTTGGTCACGCGCACGACCGGGGAATGGCTGGCGCTGCTGAACGCCGCCGACATCCCGGCGATGCCGATGCATGCGCTGGACGACCTTATCGCCGACCCGCACCTGCGGGCCAGCGGCTTCTTCGAAACCACCGAGCATCCGACCGAAGGCACGCTCAACATGATGACCAGCGCCACCCGCTTCTCGGCGGGCCTGCCCGCAGAGCGTCACCCTGCGCCGCGGCTCGGCGAACACAGCGCAGAAATCCTGCGCGAGGCCGGCTACAACGAGGCTGAGGTCGCCGGTCTCGCCGCCAGCGGCGTGACGCGCATCGCCGCCTGATGGACTTCGCCCACAGTCCAGAACAGGCAGCCATCCGCGATGCGGTGGCGAAAGTCTGCGCGCGCTTCGACGCCGATTACTGGCTCGCCCGCGACGCCGACGGCGTCTTTCCCCACGACTTTCACGCAGCGCTGGCGGAAGCCGGTTGGCTGGGCATCGCGATGCCGGTGGAGTACGGCGGCGCAGGTCTCGGCATCGCCGAAGCCGCGCTGATGATGCAGACCGTCGCCGAATCGGGCGCCGCCATGTCCGGCGCCTCCGCCGTGCACATGAACATCTTCGGATTGAACCCCGTGGTGGTGTTCGGCAGCGCGGAACAAAAGCAGCGCCACCTGCCGCCGCTCATCGCCGGCCACGACAAGGCCTGCTTCGCCGTCACCGAACCCGATGCGGGGCTCGACACCACCCGTCTGAAGACCCGCGCGGTGCGCGACGGCGACGCCTACGTCGTGAGCGGCCAGAAGATCTGGATCTCCACAGCACAGGTCTCCAACAAGATGCTGCTGCTCGCGCGCACCACCCCGCTGGAAGCAGTCGGCAAGCGCACCGAAGGGCTCACCCTGTTCTACACCGACGTTGACCGCGCGCACGTAGAAGCGCGCGTCATCCCGAAGATGGGGCGCCACGCCGTCGACTCCAACCAGGTCTTCATCGACGGCCTGCGCGTGCCGGCCGCCGACCGCATCGGCGAGGAAGGCAAGGGCTTCGGCTACCTGCTGCACGGCCTCAACCCCGAGCGCATCCTGATCGCCGCGGAGGCGGTCGGCATCGGACGCGCCGCGCTGGCACGGGCGGCGGCGTATGCCAGGGAACGGATCGTCTTCGACCGCCCCATCGGCAAGAACCAGGGCATCCAGCACCCACTCGCCAAGGCCTGGGTCGAACTGGAGGCCGCCGAGCTGCTGGTGACGAAGGCCGCCTGGCTCTACGACCAGGGGCAGCCCTGCGGCATCGCGGCGAACGCCGCCAAGTATTTTGCGGCGGAAGCCGGCTTCCATGCCTGCGAAACCGCGGTCATGTGCCATGGCGGCATGGGCTACGCCAGGGAGTACCACGTCGAGCGCTACTTCCGGGAGTCCATGATTCCCCGTCTCGTGCCGGTCAGCCGCGAACTGATCCTGTCCTTCATCGCCGAGAAGGCGCTCGGCCTGCCCAAGTCCTACTGATCGCGCACGAAAAAAAGCCGCCGGCGTTGCCGCCGGCGGCCGTGAGCTGCAGTGCGATGACTAGAAGCGCAAGCCGACCTGGAGTTCGTTCGTCACCAGTTTTCCGGTCGCCCCGTTGTACGGCACGACCAGCGCCCCGGCGGTCACCCCGGAGCTGGACTCGATTTTCCCGGAGACGAGATAGCGGTAGCCGACATCGAGGATCAGGCTCTTGGTCAGCTGGAAGCCGGCGCCGATCGACAGTTGCCACGCGAATTCGTTGGTGGTGTGCCCGGGCAGCGTCGTCACGCCCGCGGCACCCTGGCCGAAATGTCGTTGATCTGGTTGCGCGCCATGCCCAGACCCCCGCCCACGTAGGGCTTGAACCACGACACGCCGACCGGGATATCGACATAGCCGTTCACCAGCGCGTTGTAGCTGGAAATATCGGCGGTGTACAGGAACGGCCTGCCGTCGAAGTTGTTGAGCTTGTAGCCGCCACGCCAGCCGACGGTGAAATCGGTCCGGAACAGTTCATGCAGTCGGTAGCCGATGCCCAGCCCGGCGATCCAGCTCGAACCGATGTTGTCGAGCTGCGTCGCGCCCGCGCAGGCGGGATCGGCGCAGATAAACGGGGTGGTCGAGAAGCTCTTGTCCTTCAACTGCGCGCTCTGGGACCAGGAATAACCCGTGTCCACGCGGAAATACAGATTGGAGGACTGCGCCTGCGCCAGCGAACTGCCGGCGGCCAGCGTGCTGGCGACAGCCAGCTGGATCACACGGGTCCTTGAAGGGTGCTGAATCGTGCGGGTCACGTTCTTGTGCATGGTCATGGTCGCTCCATGTTCTTTGTTTGATACGACGCATGAAGACTAACCCTGAACACTATGTTTTATATCGATAAGACATATTTATTCTAGAAATCACTCGAACAATTGTTGCTAAATTGATACATCCACGGACCCGCTTGCCTGTCCACTGTATGTCTTAATTATTTGATTATAAATAACTATTTGCAATAAATTAGCAGCTGACCGCACTGCGCAGGCAACGCCGCAGGACACTTACGGTGCCCGTCCCGGCTACAGCCGAAACGGGCGATCGTGCGCCAGCGAGGGAATCATGCCCCGCGCCTTGCCCACCCGGGCGGGATCGATCTCGGCGACCGCCAGGCCCGGCGCCTCCCCGCCATCCGCCAGCACCTCGCCCCAAGGGTCCACGATCAGGGAATGGCCGTAGGTCTGCCGGTTGTTCTGGTGATCGCCGCACATGGCTGGCGCCAGCACGTAGGCCAGATTTTCGATGGCGCGCGCCCGGACCAGGGGATGCCAGTGCGCCTTGCCGGTCTCCCGCTGGAACGAGGCGGGAATGGCCAGCAGTTCCGCCCCCGCCTGCGCCAGCGCGCGGTACAGCTGCGGGAAGCGCAGGTCGTAGCACACGGTCATGCCCAGCTTTCCCCACGGGGTATCCGCCAGCACCAGGCGGTCGCCCGGCTGGTAGGCGCTAGACTCACGGATCGCCTTGCCGCTGGGCAGTGTCACGTCGAACATGTGGATCTTGTCGTAGCGCGCGACGATGTCGCCCGCCGCGGAGAACAGCAGCGAGCGATTGGCCATCAGGTCACCATCGAGGCGCACGGTGATCGAACCGACGAGGATCCAAGCCCCGGTTTCACGCGCGAGATCGCTGAACAGGGGAATCGCGGGATGGTCCGCTTCCGGCGGCGAATGTTCGCGCATCACGCGGCCGCTGCCATCAAGGAGTACGGCGTATTCGGGCAACAGGATGAACTGTGCGCCGTCGCCGGCGGCGCGGCGCACCGCCTCGGCGGCGGCGTGCAGATTGGCGGGAAGGTCGCTCCCCGCGTTGAGCTGTACGCAGGCGACCTTAGCGCCGGACATGATCCGGCCCCAGCAGGGCGAACTGCGGGGGAGCGGCGGCCGTCACGACGGCTGGGTCGCCGCGACCGACGGCCGGGCAGACAGACGCTCGAACCATGCGGTCAGCTTCGGGCGACTGGGGCGCCACGCTTCGGTCGCAAAACGGAAGTCGAGATAGCCGAGCACGCAGGCCGCCGTGATCTGGCCGATCGTGAAGCCCCCGCCCCACTGCCCGCACGCGGCCTCCATTGCATCGAGACCGCCCTCGATCTTCAGGCGCTGGCCGTCCATCCATTCACTCCATTGCAGCGCCTGCGGGCGCACCGCGGTTTCGTAGCGGCGCAGGACCGCGGCCTCGAGCAAGCCATCGCCGAGCGCATGCAGCCGCAGCGCTTCCCAGCGCGCCGGCCCCGGCGGCGGAAACAGTCCCCCGCCTGCCTTGCTGTCGAGATACTCGCAGATCACCGCCGAGTCGTAGAGCGTACCCACGTCGTCCGTTGCCAGCGCCGGGATCTTCACCAGCGGATTTTCCTGCCGCAGGTCCGCATGCGGCTTGACCGGACTGACGGCAATGACAATTTCCTCGATCTGCGGGGCCAGCTTGGTTTCCAGCGCCACGATCCGCACTTTGCGGGCAAACGGCGAGGCCGGGTTGGTCCAGAGTCGCATGGTGGTGTTCCGATTCCTTGTTGTTATCTGAATTCTTCGCTCTTGATGCCCGCGGCCTTGATGACCCGGCTCCAGACCGGTGTTTCCGCTTTTACCAGAGCATCGAGCTGTTCCGGCGTGCTGCCCGCGATCTCCTCGGCGCCGAGCGAACGCAGGCGTTCGCGCACTTCAGGCGCGTTCAGCGCTCTGGCGACCTCCGCGTTCAGCCGCTGGATGATGTCGCGCGGCGTGTTGGCCGGCACCCACAGGCCGTAGTGGATGTCGAGCACGAATCCCTTCAACGCCGGCGTTTCATTGAACGCAGGCACATCAGGGAAAAACTGCGAGCGCTTCTCGCTGGTGACCGCCAGCGCACGCAGCTTGCCGTTCTGGATGTAGGGCACCACCGGCGGCAGTGTGGTGAAGTACAGCGGCACCTGACCGCCCAGCGTGTCGGTGAGGGCGGGACCGCCTCCCTTGTAAGGCACATGCGTCAACCGGATACCCGCCATCGTGTTCAGGAGCTCGCCGCCGAGGTGCGAGGTGCTGGCGGTCCCAAAGGACGCGTAGGCGAGTTCGTTCGGCCGCGCCTTGGCCAGCGCGATCAGCTCGCGCATGCTTTTCACCGGCAGCGTCGGATGCGCGACCATTGCGTGCGTCCACCAGGTGAGCTTGCTGACGGCGGCGAAATGGTCCAGCGTGAACGGCAGCTTGCCGTAATACACCGGGTTGATGGTCATCGACGACACGCTGTTGATCATGATCGTGTAGCCGTCGGCCGGCGAGCGCGCGACGACTTCCGAGCCGATGATGCTGTTGGCGCCGCCGCGATTGTCGACGACGAAAGACTGCTTCAGGTTCTCGGTGAGCTTCTGGGCGATGGGCCGCGCCAGCAGGTCGTTGCCGCCGCCTGGCGGCCACGGCACGAGCACCCGCACCGGCTTGGACGGATAGGTCTGCGCCGAGGCGCCGAACGCGCCCATGCAGAGCACGGCTGCGCCCACCACTGTTATGAACGACGGCATCGACATCACGCTCTCCCGTTTCGCCCCGCAACGAGGCCGCAGTGTAGCAATTATTCCTGCCGCGATTCCCGTAAGATACGAGCTGAGTCATCGCGCGCGAGTGCACCATGCTGCCGACCGTCCACACCCTCGACACTTTCGGACTCCTCGCCTTCAACGGCCCCGATGCGCGCGCCTTTCTGCAGGGACAGCTGAGTTGCGATGTCGCGGGCCTCGCGCCGGATGCCGTCACGCCGGGCAGCTACAGCACGCCCAAGGGGCGCATGCTCGCGACCCTCCTGCTGTGGCCGGATGCCGACGGTTTCCGCCTGCTGCTGCCGCGCGCGCTGTGCGAACCGGTGCGCAAGCGCTTGTCGATGTTCATCCTGCGTTCGAAGGTGAAGGCGGAGGACCTTACCGCAGCGCAGCGGCTGTATGGGCTGCTGGCTGGCGATCCTGATGCGCTATGCGCCCCGTTGGGCATTGCCGCACCCGCGCAGGCCTACCGTTGCGCGACCGCCGAAGGTTACACCGCCGTACGCCTCGACGGTGATCGCGTCCTGCTACTGGCGCCAGCGGAACCCCCGCCGGGCGGCGCACTGTCTGCCGCCGTCAATGGCGATGCCGCATGGGCGCTCGCCGACATCCGCGGCGGACTGCCGTGGATACTGCCAGAAACCCAGGAACAATTCGTGCCGCAGACCGCCAACCTCGACCTGATCGGCGGTGTGAGTTTCAGCAAGGGCTGCTACCCGGGCCAGGAAATCGTCGCGCGCATGCACTACCTGGGACGACTGAAGGAACGGATGCTCCGCGCCCATGTCGATGCGGCCCCGCCCGCGCCCGGCACGCGCCTTTACAGCGCCGCTTTCGGCGCGCAGGCGGCAGGCACCGTCGTCAACGCTGCGCCCGCGCCCGAAGGGGGTTCCGAACTCCTGGCGGTCGCCCAACTCGCCGCGGTCAGTGCCGGTGATCTGGTATTGGCGCAGCCAAGCGGGGCGCGTTTGCAGCCTTTGCCCCTGCCCTACGCGGTACCGGCGGCATGAGCGTGTCCTATTACGTTTACTACCGCATCGATCCTGCGGCAGCGGCACCCGCCACACGGGCCGCTGCCGATCTGATGGAACGCATACGCCACGCGACAGGCGTGCAGGGCACGCTCAAGCGCAAGCGCGGCGAAGAACACCTGTGGATGGAAATTTATCCCGGTGTCAGCGATACCGCCGGCTTCGAGCGCGCGCTGGCACAGGCCTGCGCGGACAGCGGTCTGGACGACCATCTGGCGCCCGGCAAAGGCCGCCATCTCGAATGCTTCCACGACGGGTAAGGGACGAATGAGGAAAGGCTGAACACGCGAAGCGCACCGGCAGGTGCTTGCGGGTCCCGCATGCGGCATGGCCTGAAAGGCCGTGCCGCGAAAACACGAACACGCAAAAAAAATTGGTCGGGGCGGCGGGATTCGAACTCGCGACCCCTTGCACCCCATGCAAGTGCGCTACCAGGCTGCGCTACGCCCCGACACGAAAACGGATTGTAGCAGAGGGCGCGCGGCCTGGACCCGCCTGTTACGCGCGCAGTAGTTCGAGCACGCCCTTCAGCTCGGTCTTGAGTTGCCCGAGGTTCGTTCGGGCCTGCGACGTCACCTGTCGCGACGATTTGGCGGGCTCGGTGGCGATTTCGTCGAGCCGGTTGCGCGCGCCGCTGATCGTGAAGCCCTGATCGTACAGGAGCTCGCGGATGCGGCGGATCAGCAGAACTTCGTGGTGCTGGTAATAACGCCGGTTGCCGCGGCGCTTGACGGGCTTGAGCTGCGTGAATTCCTGCTCCCAGTAGCGCAGCACGTGCGGCTTCACCCCGCACAGTTCGCTCACCTCGCCAATGGTGAAGTACCGTTTGGCGGGGATCGGCGGCAGCGGGTCTTTGTTTCCCTTGTGGCTGCCGCTGCTAGGACTGTTTTCCATGGTAATTCTGTTCGACCATCGCCTTCAGCTTTTGTGAGGCATGGAAGGTGACGACGCGCCGCGCAGTGATCGGGATTTCCTCGCCGGTTTTCGGGTTGCGGCCGGGCCGCTGCGGCTTGTCACGCAACTGGAAATTGCCGAAGCCCGACAGTTTCACGCCCTCCCCCTTCTCGAGCGCGATCCTGACCTCTTCGAAAAACGACTCGACCATGTCTTTGGCTTCGCGCTTGTTGAAGCCGACCTTCTCAAATAGCAAGTCGGCGAGCTCCGCCTTGGTTAAAGTCATCTTATCTCCCTATTCTCGCAGCCTTCCGCCAAACTCCTCACGCAACACTTTAAGGAGTGTCGCTACGGCGGCCTCGACCTCGGCATCAGTCAGGGTCTTTGAAGTATCTTGCATGGTCACCCGGAATGCAAGGCTTTTTTTATCTGAATCAATGCCTTTGCCGCGAAACACGTCAAATAACACAACCTCTGAAACGATGCCTGGAGCGCGTTTTTTAAGGGCACCCACTATCGCAGAAACCGGGTGTTGGGCCCCCACTTCCACGGCAATATCGCGGCGCACGAAGGGGAACCGAGGCACCTCCGCATGGGACGGGATTTTTCTATCAAGAATTGACGATAGATCAATCTCGAAAACCACTGATAAATATGGTAAATCGTATTTTTTAGCCCAAGCGGGATGCAACTCGCCGAGGACCCCGATCACGCGGCCATCGAGGATGACTTCGGCGGACTTTCCGGGGTGAAGCGCCGGGTGTTGGACGACTCGTGTTTCTATGGCTACCGGCGCCAGCAAGGCTTCGAGGTCCGACTTCACGTCGTAAAAATCCACCGACCGTACCGCTGTGCCCCACTGCAGGGGGACTGCCGGGCCCACCGCGAGACCGGCGACGCGCAGGGGCTGCAGGGTCTCGTCGCCCGACTCCAGGAAACAACGGCCGACTTCGAACAGGCGGATGCGTTCCTGCTGGCGGCTGAGATTGAAGCGCGCCCGGTCCACGAGGCTACCGATCAGGCTGGAGCGCATCACACTCATCTGGCTGGCAATCGGATTGGCGAGCGCAACCGGTGACGCATTGGCGCAAAAATCGCGCTCCCATGACGCCTCCACAAAGCTGAAGCTGACGATCTCCTGATAGTCGCGCCGCGCGAGTAGCGCGCGGATATCGTCCGCGGTGCGTGTGCCCTCGCTGGCGGGCAGCATTGCCTGCGTGCCGGCCGGCACCGTCGCCGGAATCCGGTCGTAGCCGTGGATGCGCGCGACCTCCTCGATCAGGTCCTCTTCGATCGCGAGGTCATAGCGGCAGGCGGGCGGCGTCACGGTGATGAGTTCGCCCTGCACCTCGGGCGACAGGCCCAGCCGGGCCAGCGTTTCCGCCGCCGTGTCCGTGGAGACTTCGATGCCGAGCACCTGCCGGGCGCGCGCCACGCGCAAGCGCACCGGCTGACGCGCAGGCAGTTCGCCGCACGCCTCCGCCACCGGCCCGGGCTGGCCGCCGCAGAGGTCCAGGATCAGCGTCGTCGCCCGCTCGAGCGCCCGCGCCTGGCCTTCGAAGTCCACACCGCGCTCGAAACGGTGCGACGAGTCCGTCGCCAGCGCGAGGTCACGGCCGCGGCCGGCGATCGCCTCCGGCGCAAAAAAGGCCGACTCCAGCAGGATGTCCGTCGTGGCCGCGCTCACCGCGGTTTCCGCGCCGCCCATGATCCCGGCCAAAGCGACCGCGCAGCGGTCGTCAGCGATCACGAGGCAGCGTGCGTGCAAGGTCCGCGACTCGCCATTGAGGAGCGCCAGCGTCTCGCCCTCCCCGGCCAGTCGAACATGCATGCCGCCTGCGAGCTTGCCGGCATCGAAAGCGTGCAGCGGCTGCCCCAGTTCGAGGAGCACGTAGTTGGTCACGTCCACGATCGCGCTCACCGGACGCAGGCCGCTGCGGACGAGCCGCTCCGCCATCCATGCCGGTGTCCGTGCACCCGCGTTGACGCCGCGCACGAGGCGCGCGCAATAGCGGCCGCAGGCCTGCGGCGCCGCGATCTCGATCGCCATGCGGTCCGGGATGACCGCCGGTACAGGCTTCACGCTGACGCGGGCCGCCGCCGTACCGGTGATGGCGCCGACCTCGCGCGCAATGCCCTCGACGGAGAGGCAGTCGGCGCGATTGGATGTGAGCTTCAGCGTGAAGAGCAGATCATCGAGGTTGAGGTACTCGCGCAGCGCTGCGCCCACCGGTGCGTCTTCCGGCAGCTCCAGCAGACCGGCCGCATCCGCGGACAGCCCCAGTTCTTTCGCCGAGCAGAGCATGCCGTGCGACTCCACGCCACGCACCTGGGCAAGCTTGATCTCGAGGCCGGGCAACTGCGCGCCGACGCGCGCGAAAGGCGCCAGCATGCCCGGGCGCACGTTCGGCGCGCCGCACACCACGCTGACCGGTCTGCCGTCTCCTGCATCCACCAGCGTCACCCGCAGGCGGTCTGCGTTCGGATGCGCCGCCACGGCCGTGACGCGGCCGACAACCACGCCCGAGAACGCGGGCGCCACCGGCTCCAGCTGCTCGACCTCGAGGCCGGACATCGTCAGCCGCTCGGCCAGCGCAGCGCTGTCCAGCGGCGGATCGACCAGGGTTCTGAGCCAGCTTTCCGGAAATTTCATGGCGGGCGGCTAATTGAACTGCTTGAGAAAACGCAGATCGTTTTCGAAGAACAGGCGCAGATCGTTCACGCCATACCGCAGCATGGCCATGCGGTCGGGACCGAGGCCGAACGCGAATCCCTGATAACGCTCGGGATCGATCTTCACGTTGCGCAACACCTGCGGATGCAC
>CAZXNF010000007.1:14416-23715 GCA_964641785.1 uncultured Streptomycetaceae bacterium
CGCCGAAGCTCATGTCGATCTCCGCCGACGGCTCGGTGAAGGGAAAAAACGACGGGCGGAAGCGCACCTTGAGATCGTCACGTTCGAAGAATCGGCGCAGGAAATCCGTCACCACGCCCTTCAGGTTCGCGAACGTCACCCGATCGTCCACCCACAGGCCTTCGACCTGGTGGAACATCGGCGAGTGCGTGGCGTCCGAATCGACGCGGTAGACCCGCCCCGGCGCGATGATCTTGATCGGCGGCTGGTGCGTTTCCATGTAGCGCACCTGGATTGGCGACGTATGCGTGCGCAGCAGGCGCTTGCCGTCCGCCAGGTAAAAGGTGTCGTGCATCGACCGCGCGGGGTGGTTCTCGGGCTGGTTGAGCGCCGTGAAGTTGTACCAGTCGGTCTCGATTTCGGGGCCGTCGGCGACGGCGAACCCCATCGACCGGAACAGCGTGGCGATGCGCGCCAAGGTCTGCGTTACCGGATGCAGGCCGCCCGTGCCCGCACCCCGTCCCGGCAGGGTGACGTCCAGTGCCTCGGTGGCGAGTTGCCGGTCGAGCGCCGCCTGCTGCAGCGTGCTGCGCCGCGACTCGAGCGCCGCTTCAATCCGCTGCTTGGCTTCATTGATGCGGACACCCGCTGCCGGCCGCTCCGCGGGCGGCAGCTTGCCGAGTCCCTTCAGCAGTTCGGTGAGTGCCCCGGCCTTGCCGACGTAACCGGCCTTGACCTGCTCGAGCGCCTGCGCGTCGCCGGCCGCCGCAAAGGCGGCCAGTGCTTCAGTGACAATGGATTCGAGTTCTTGCATGCGGGAACCGGAACGGGCCAAAAAAAAGGAGGCCCTGGTCCGAGCCTCCTTTTTGCTGTCAGACGGCGATCAGGCGCCGAGGCTCGCCCTGGCTTTCTCTACGAACTGGGCAAACGCCGGCTTGTCGGCCACCGCGAGGTCGGCCAGCACCTTGCGGTCGACTTCGATCTGCGCCTTCTTGAGACCGTTCATGAACACGGAGTAGCTCAGGCCGAGTTCACGCACGGCCGCGTTGATGCGGACGATCCAGAGGCTGCGGAAATCGCGCTTCTTGCGGCGGCGGTCGCGGTAGGCGTATTGCCCGGCGCGCATCACCGCTTCGTTGGCGATCCGGAAAACGTTGCCGCGGCGGCCGCGGAAACCTTTGGCCCGCTTGATGACTTTCTTGTGGGCGGCGTGCGCTGTGACGCCGCGTTTGACGCGTGGCATGTGGCTCCCCTTCCCTAAGCGTAGGGCAACATGGCACGCACGGACTTGCTGTCCGCATGGTGCACGTCGGTGGTTCCACGCAGGCCGCGCTTGCGCTTGGTGGACTTGTGCGTCAGCAGGTGACGCAGGTTGGCTTTCGCCCGTTTGAAGTTGCCGCCGGCGCGCGCCTTGAAACGCTTCGCCGCGCCGCTCTTCGATTTCATCTTCGGCATGCTTGCTCCTGTTTGATTCGCATATAGCGCCGGGCGGACGCACGATCGACTGCGCGACACTTGTTGGGCCCGGACAACTACTTGTGGGTACTGCTGTGCGGCTGCGCGGCGACGTTCTGGCTGTCGCCGCTGACTGCCGGTCCTGCACCTAAAAATACTGTTGCTGCTACTTTTTCTCCGCTTCGACGGCCACCTCGGGAGGGGGGGCCGCTTCGACGGGCTGGTCTGTTTCAGCCGCGGCCGGCTTGGCTGCCTTGGGCTTGTCGCCCGCCGCAGCCACCGCTTTCGGCTTCTTCACCGGCACCGCCACTTTTTTCGGCGACAGCACCATGACCATCTGGCGCCCTTCCATCTTCGGGAACTGCTCGACGACGCCATAGGCGTCGAGGTCCGCTTTCACGCGTTGCAGCAGCCTTGCACCGAACTCCTGATGGGCCATCTCGCGGCCCCGAAAGCGCAGCGTGATCTTGGTCTTGTCACCCTCTTCCAGAAAACGGACGAGGTTGCGCAACTTGATCTTGTAGTCGCCTTCGTCCGTGCTCGGACGAAACTTCACTTCCTTGATGACGATCTGCTTCTGCTTGAGCTTGGCCTCGTGCTTCTTCTTGCTCTCGCGGTACTTGAATTTGCCGTAATCCATGATCCGGCAAACGGGAGGCACGGCGGTCGGTGCGATTTCCACCAGATCCAGTTCGGCCGTTTCCGCCATCTTGTTGGCTTCCGCGATGGCGATTACGCCCAGCGGTTCGTTGTTCACGCCGATCAGGCGCACTTCCGGAACGCTGATCTCCAAGTTGATGCGAAGCTCTTTTTCCGCAGCGATGCGTGCGATCTCCCTAAAGACAAATAACTAAGCCGTGCGACCCAGGCGCGCCTCGTCTTCACGAAGGCGGTGAACGAAGGCTTCCAGGCTCATTTGGCCCAGATCTTCGCCCTTGCGGGTCCGCACGGCCACCGATTGCGCCACCATTTCCTGGTCACCGACGATGACTTGGTAGGGCAGCTTTTGCAAACTATGTTCGCGAATTTTATAGGTTATTTTCTCATTCCTCAAGTCGGCCCGGGCCCGGAAACCCGCTCCCTTGAGCCGCTCCACAACGCCCTCGACGTAGGCGGCCTGCCGGTCCGTAATGCCGGCCACGACCACCTGGACGGGCGCCAGCCAGATCGGGAAGGCCCCGGCGTAATGCTCGATCAGGATGCCGATAAAGCGTTCCAGCGAGCCCAGAATGGCGCGATGGAGCATGACCGGCACCTTGCGGGTGTTGTCATCCGCCACGTATTCGGCCCCCAGACGCCCAGGCAGGGCGAAATCGAGTTGCAGCGTGCCGCATTGCCAGACCCGGCCGAGCGAATCTTTGAGCGAAAACTCGACTTTCGGGCCATAAAAGGCCCCTTCTCCGGGGTTTTCCGACCATTTCAGGCCTTTGCTGTCGAGCGCGGCAGCGAGTGCTTTTTCCGCCCGTTCCCAGGTGGCGTCGTCCCCGATCCGCTGGGGCGGCCGCGTCGACAGCTTGATCAGGATGTCCTCGAACCCGAAATCGGCATAGACCTTGCGCAGCAGATCGATGAAATCGGCCGACTCCTGCTGCACCTGATCTTCCGTGCAGAAAATATGCGCGTCATCCTGCACGAACCCGCGCACCCGCATCAGGCCATGCAAAGCGCCCGACGGCTCGTTGCGGTGGCACGAACCGAACTCTGCCAACCGCAGGGGCAACTCCCGGTAGCTGTGCAGGCCGTGGTTGAAGATCTGCACATGCCCCGGGCAGTTCATCGGCTTCACCGCATAGTCGCGTTTCTCCGACTCCGTGGTGAACATGTTTTCGCGGTAGTTCTCCCAGTGGCCGGAGCGCTCCCACAGGACGCGGTCCATGATCTGCGGCGTGCGCACCTCCTGGTAGCCGTGCGCGCTCAGCACGCCGCGCAGATACTGTTCGATCGTCTGCCAGACCGTCCAGCCGTGCGGATGCCAGAACACCATTCCTGGCGCTTCTTCCTGCAGATGGAACAGATTCAGCTGTTTGCCAAGGCGACGGTGGTCGCGCTTCTCCGCCTCCTCGATACGGTGGAGGTAGGCTTCCTGGTCTTCTTTCTTCGCCCACGCCGTGCCGTACACGCGCTGGAGCATCTCGTTCTTCGAATCGCCACGCCAGTAGGCGCCGGCCAGCTTGGTAAGCTTGAACACCTTGAGCTTGCCGGTCGACGGCACGTGCGGGCCGCGGCAGAGGTCGATGAAGTTGTCCTGCGCGTATAGCGAGATCGGCTCGGCGGACGGAATCGAGGCGATGATCTCCGCCTTGTAATGCTCGCCCTGGTTGCGGAAAAACGTGACCGCCTCGTCGCGCGGCAGCAGACGGCGCTCCACCTTGAGGTCGCGCTTCGCGATTTCCGCCATTCGCTTCTCGATGGCCGCCAGGTCTTCCGGCGTAAACGGCCGCCGGTACGCAAAGTCGTAATAGAAGCCGTCGTCGATCACCGGACCGATCGTCACCTGCGCCTCCGGGAACAGTTCTTTCACGGCGTGCGCCAGCAGGTGCGCCGTGGAGTGGCGCAGGATCTCCAGCCCGTCCGCGTCCTTGTCCGTTACGATGGCCAGCGCCGCGTCGCGCTCGATGACATGCGAGGTATCGACCAGCCGGCCGTCGATCTTGCCGGCCAGCGCGGCCTTGGCGAGGCCGGGCCCAATGCTGGCGGCCACCGCCGCGACCGTCGGGGGCTGTTCGAAGGGACGGACCGAACCGTCTGGGAGCGTGATGTTGATCATGGTGGATGTGTTCCGGAACGAAGGGCGAAAAAAAAGTGCGGTCGAGCCGCACTTTTCCGCCATTCAGGCAAAGGCCGACCCGACTATCGTCGTGTGTGTCCCGTCAGTCGAGTTCGCGGTGTCATAACGCTTGCCCTTTCGGTACTGCCGTCGGCCAGTTCGCGATGAAATTCAGGTGCTAATGATAGCACGCCAGCCTCTGCAATCCGCCAGACGGGCGGGTCCTCAGAATTCCACTTCCAGCTCGTCGATATTGTCGGGTTCCTGCCGCGCCGCCGCGATCCATTCCCGCATTTCCGGCAGGTCCATGATGCACCGGCTGTATTCGGAGCAGACGCCACCCAGTTCGACGTGATAGGTCAGGAAGCAGGTAACCACCGGCGCGTACATCGCGTCGGCCATGCCTCACGCGCCGAACAGGAAGGGCCCGCCGGACGCCTCCAGGCACTCCCGCCAGATCGCCGTGATGCGCCCGACATCGGCCATCGCGCGCGACCACACCTTGAATTTCGGAAAATCCGCCTTGAGATTCATCGGCAAGGCCGAGCGCAGCGCGGAAAACCCCTGGTGCATCTCGCCGCAGATCGCGCGGCAGCGCGCCCGCGCGACACGGTCCGCCGGCAGCAGTCCGGCCTTCGGGCACACCTCGTTGAGGTATTCCGCCATGGCCAGCGTGTCCCAGACCGTCGTGCCGTCATGTGTCAGGCACGGCACCAGAAAGGACGGCGAGAGCAGCAGGATCTCCGCTTTCATCGCCGGATCGTCCGGGGGAATGATTTTTTCCTCGAAGGGTAATCCGGAAAATTTCGTCAGCAGCCAGCCGCGCAGCGACCACGCGCCGTAGTTTTTACTGCTGATCGTCAGCGTGGCCTTGCCCATGCTTTCCTGCTCCCCGGTATGGGCCGCGGCACAAAAAAAAGCGTGCTGCGGCCGTATAAACGCTTGCAAGGGCTATGCCAGCCTGCTTACGAATGGACTATGGACTGGCAAGTATATTGCGCTGCACAATACCATTCCAGCGGCCCTCACCGCAGCCTTACTTGGACCCAGCGCATGCTTTATCAGGCCTACCAGGCTTGCGCGGACGCCACCGACCCGGTGCGTTCGATGGCCAGGGCCCTCGCCGCAGCGTCCAGCCGTTTCAACGACGGCGCGGTCGGCGAATCGCCCATCCAGCGGGTTGCCGCTGCCTACGAACTGATGGCACTGGCCGGACTGAGCCATCACCGACCCGACTATGGCATCACGACGGTCGAGGTAGATGGCGAGCCCGCCGCAGTGCATGAGGAAATCGTCCACCGCACGCCCTTCTGCAGCCTGCTGCGCTTTCGCAGGGACACGCCCAACCCGCAACCCCGCGTGCTGATGGTCGCGCCGCTGTCGGGTCACTTCGCCACGCTGTTGCGCGGTACGGTGCGCACGATGCTGCAGGACCACGACGTCTACCTCACGGACTGGCACAACATCCGCGACGTGCCTCTGATGGCCGGCCGATTCGATCTCGACGACTTCATCGAGCACATCATCGCGTTCCTGGAAGTCCTGGGACCGGGCACGCATCTGGTGTCCGTCTGCCAGCCCACGGTCGGCGTGCTGGCCGCGGCCGCGCTGATGGCAGCCGACCAGCATCCCGCGCAGGCCGCCAGCATGACGCTGATGGCCGGGCCCATCGACACCCGCATCAATCCGACGCAGGTCAACGAACTGGCGCAGAGCAAGCCCATCGAGTGGTTCGAGCGCAACCTGATCGGCACCGTGCCGCGGCGCTATACCGGCGCGCTGCGGCGGGTCTACCCGGGTTTCGTGCAACTCGCGGCATTCATGAGCATGAATCTTCCGCGCCACGCAAAGACCTTCCTCGATCTGCGCGGCCATCTGGCGAACGGCGACCTCGACAAGGCCGAACCGATCCTCACTTTCTATCACGAGTATTTCGCAATGATGGACCTGCCGGCGGAGTTCTACCTGCAGACGATCCGCGGCGTGTTCCAGGATCATCTCCTGCCGCTCGGCCAGCTCACCTCGCGCGGGCGACCGGTAGAGCCCGGCAAGATCCGCCGGACAGCCCTCCTCACGGTGGAGGGTGAGAAAGACGACATCTGCGCCATTGGCCAGACGCTCGCCGCGCAGGATCTGTGCAGCGGTCTGATGCCCTACCGCAAGCAGCATCACGTGCAGGCCGGCGTCGGCCATTACGGCGTGTTCAACGGGCGGCGCTGGCAACAACAGATCTACCCGCGGGTGCGCGATTTCATTCACTCCCACGATTGACCGCGGGACAACGCCAGCCTCACTGCGACAACAGCCACCGTCAAGGAGACCAGCATGCTTGATCGCACCACGACCGCGTTTTCGCACGTCAAACCCGGAGATACCGAGTTCAAAACCGCAGGCCTTCGCGATTTTTTCAGCTACCGCGACCTCGGAATCACGGAAGCGACTCGCGGCAAAGTCATCGCCCAGCTCGTCCGGGCCGTCAATGCACCGGAAAAGGGCACCGGTTGGCACCGCCATGAGGCGGAGTTTCACATCGTCATCATGCTGAAGGGCTGGGCGAAGTTCATGTACGAGGACAAGGAAACCCTCGTCTCGGCCGGCGACTGCGTGCACCAGCGGCCCGGCATCGTGCATTACCTGTTCGACTACTCGCCGGACATGGAATATCTGGAAGTGGTGGGCCCCGCCGACTTTAAGACCATCGACGTCGAAGGCCCCTGCCCGGTACCCGCGCCCAAGCCGTGGTGAACGTGCCGGGGCCGGCGGGAAGCGGGAAATACCAGGGATATTGGTAGGCGCGATTGGACTCGAACCAACGACCCCCACCATGTCAAGGTGGTGCTCTAACCAGCTGAGCTACGCGCCTAAAGAAACGAAGCTGAATTGTAACCGAAGCGCTTATTCAGCCCAACCGTGCGTCGCGCTGGGCGCTCAGGCGCGCCGCGCGGCTAACTGCGCTTGGCCGCGCGCACCACGCCGCGCACCCGCCGGATCTCCGTCAGCACCCGGCTCAACTGCGCGCGATCGGCGATCTCGATCGTGAAGCGCATGCGCGCCCGCAGGTCGCGGCTCGCGGTATTCGTCGCCGTCACATTGATCCGCTCGCGCGTAAATACTTCGGTGATGTCGCGCAGCAAGCCCGTGCGGTCTTCGGCTTCGACTTCGATGTCGGCGGGAAACACCGCCTCCGCCGCCCGCTCGCCCCACCCCGCCGGCATCAGGCGGTCGCGGTCCAAGCGTGCGACGTTGGCGCAATCCGCGCGGTGGATGGTGACGCCACGGCCCCGCGTGACGAAGCCGACGATGCCATCCGGCGGCGCCGGCTTGCAGCAGCGCGCCGTCACCGTCATCAGCTTGTCCACGCCGACCACCAGGATACCGCTGCCGCCGGCCGGCTTGGCCGGGCGGCGCGCCGGCCGCGGGGCCTCGTCAGCGGGCGCAGCCTCCGCCGGCGGCTCGATCGCCAGTTCGAGCGCGCGCGGCCCCAGCTTGCCGCGGCCCACGTCCGCCAGGAACGCCTCCGTCTTTTCGTAATCGAGTGCGCGCGCCAGACGGTCGAGCGGCATCGCCGTGGCGCCGCGCCGCGCGAGTTCCTTCTCCACCACCGTGCGCCCCTGGGCCACGGCGTGCTCCAGGTTCTGCCGGTTGAACCACTGCCGCACGCGCGAGCGCGCGCTCGGGCTCTGCAGGTAACTGAGCGACGCATTCAGCCAGTCGCGGCTGGGGCCACCGGTCTTGGCGGCGAGGATCTCGACCTGCTGGCCGTTCTTCAAGCGCGTGTTGAGCGGCACCATCACCCCGTCGACCTTCGCGCCGCGGCAGCGGTGCCCGAGCCCCGAATGCACGTGGTAGGCGAAGTCCACCGGCGTCGCGCCCGCCGGCAAGTCGATGACCTGGCCTTCCGGCGTCAGCACGTAAATGGTGTCGTCCAGCAGACGGGTCTTGAACTCGCTCGCCAGTTCGCCGGCATCGGCGACGTCATGCCGCCAATCCAGCACCTGACGCAGCCAGGCGGTGCGCTCGTCGGCCCCCCGTCGGCCACCGCGGGCAGCACCTTCCTTGTAGCGCCAGTGCGCCGCCACCCCCAGCTCCGAAGCCTGGTGCATTTCCCGCGTGCGGATCTGCACTTCCACGGCCTTGCCTTCCGGGCCGATCACCGCCGTGTGCAGCGAGCGGTAGTCGTTGGCCTTGGGCTTGGCGATGTAGTCGTCGAATTCGCGCGGAATCGGCGTCCACTGGTGGTGCACGAGGCCGAGCGCCGCGTAGCAGTCCTTGACGTCGTCCACCAGCACGCGCACGGCGCGCACGTCGTAGAGCGCTTCGAAGTCCACGCCTTTGCGCTGCATCTTCTTCCAGATGCTGTGGATGTGCTTGGGCCGGCCGCTCACCTCGGCACGGATGCCGTTGTCCTTGAGTTCCGCCTCGAGGGTGGCGATCACCTGCGCGATGTAGCGTTCGCGGTCGCCGCGCTTTTCGTCGAGCCGCCGCGCCAGTCCCTGGTAGACCTCGGGCTCGAGCACACGGAAAGCAAGGTCTTCGAGTTCCCACTTGAGCTGCCACACCCCCAGCCGATTGGCGAGTGGCGCGAACAGGTCCAGCGCCAGTTGCGCCGCGGCGGTACGGGCGGCCGTGTCCGCGCTTTTCACCACCGCGCGCAGCGTCTGCGTGTGGTCGGCCAGCTTGATCAGCACCACCCGCGGGTCTTCCACCATCGCGAGCAGCATCTTGCGCAGGTTTTCCAGTTCCCGCGCGCGCGCGTCCACAGCCAACCGGGTGTGAGCGCGCCCGGACAACGATTCGATCGTGCGCATGCGCGCCACACCCAGTGCGAGCCGGGCGACGTCCGCGCCCAGCACCGCCGTGAGCTCCGCTTCCGGCAGCGTGGCGGCCGGAATGGCGATCGCCGCCGCCACCGCATCGGGGCCCAGCCCGAGATCGGCCACCATCAGCGCCGTTGCGAGCGCATGCGATTCCACCGGCTCTCCGCCCGGCAGCGCCTGACCGGCCACCCGCGGCAGCGCCCAGTCGGCGGCAGTGCGCACCCGCGCACCGCCGACGGCGTCGCAGCACGCCGCGAGCGTCTCGACCGTGACCGTGTCGG
>CAZXNF010000008.1:0-1040 GCA_964641785.1 uncultured Streptomycetaceae bacterium
GCACGCCCGGCTGCGCGAGCCGGCCGACGGTGACGCCAAGGATCACCGCCACCGCGCCGAAAGACAGCCAGAACCCCGCTGACAGCACGGCCCACGGATCGATCAGCAGTACGACCAGCAGCGCGCCGGCAAGGATGGAAGACACCGGTAACTGCCGCCCGCTCCACAGCGCAGCCGCCACCACCGCGAGCATGTAAACCGTCCTTTGCGCGGGTACGGCGAAACCGGCGAGCGCGGCATAGGCCAGCGCTGCGAGCAAACCGGCCACCGCCGCTGCTTTGGCCGCCGGCAGCCTGAGCGTCAGCCGCGGACTGCGCCGCCACAACGCGAGCGCCAGCGCATAGACGAGGCCCGACACCATCGTCACATGCAGGCCGGAAATACTCATCAGGTGATTGACGCCGGTGCGCGTGAAGACCTGCCATTGCGCGGGCGGGATGGCGCGCTGGTCACCGACCGCGAGCGCGGCGAGCACGCCGCCGCAGCATTCACCGGGCACCGCCGTGACGATGCGGTCGCGCAGGCGTTCCCGCAGCCGTTCGATCAGCGGCCCCATCTGCCAGACCTGCGCGGACAGGCGCTCGGGGTTCGTGCGCGGGCGGATGTAGCCGGTCGCCCGCACGCCGCGTTCCAGCAGCCACGCTTCGTAATCGAAGCTGTGCGGGTTGAGCGTGCCGTGCGGCTGCTTGAGGCGCACGGTGAAGCGCCAGCGTTCGCCGGCATGCACCTGCGGCAGGCCGTCATCGCCTTCGCGCGCGCTGCGCCCCCACCACGCGATGACGATGCGCGAGGGCACCGCCGCGCCGGCGGTGATCACCCGCTCGACGTCGAACTCGAACCGCACGCTGCGCTCGTACGGCTGTGGCAGGCTGGCGACCACGCCGACCACCACGATGTCGCGGCCTTCCCATGCGGGATCGAGGCGATCCGCCAGCCGCACCTCCGCACGCCACGCTGCCCAGCCATAGCCGCAAGCGGCGGCAACCGCGATGAGCAGCAGCAGACGCACGCCACCGGTTGCTCGCGGGCGGGGTGCCCAC
>CAZXNF010000008.1:1050-22636 GCA_964641785.1 uncultured Streptomycetaceae bacterium
GCCGCAAGCGGCGGCCGCCGGCAGCACCAGCCACGCGGCCGACAGTGCGGGCAGGACTTCGGCGCGCTGGAGCAGCGCGACGCCGAGGGCAAATGCGAATGCGAATGAGCGCATGGTGGGCAGATTCCAGTATCGGGCGCATTATCGCCGGGAGCGTCCTGACCATCGGCTACAATCGCGCGCCCTCCCGGCTCCAGGACTGCAATGCCGCGCAAGCTGTTCCGCAAATACCTGCCCTCGCACCAGGCGATCGTCAGCAACCCCTGGATCGCGAAGTTCGGCGGGCTGCTCACCCACCACAACCTCTGGCATCTGAATCGCCGCTCGGTGGCGGGCGGCTTCGCGGCGGGCCTGTTCGCGGGCCTGATCCCGGGGCCGCTGCAGATCATCGGCGGCACCATCGTCGCCATCGTGTTCCGCGTGAATCTGCCGGTGGCGGCCCTCACCACGTTCTATACCAACCCGATCACCATCGTGCCGCTGTACCTCGTCGCCTACGGGATCGGCGAACTGCTGGTCGGCAATAGCGGGGCTGCCGTCGTCGCGCCGCCGACATTCAGTTTCGATCTGGGCTTACGGGCCTGGATGGGCCAGCTCGTGGACTGGACCGCCAGCCTCGGCAAACCGCTGCTGATCGGCCTCCCGGTGCTGGCGCTGTGTCTCGCGGCCATCGGCTACTTCGTCGTGCGCTGCGGCTGGCGCCTGCACGTCGCGGCCGCATGGCGCCGCCGCGCGCGCCGCCGCGTCGGCGCCGCGCCCCCCCGCATGAAGAGCCCCGACTACTGGCCGCAGGCCCTGCGCGAACTGGGTAAGAACGACCCGGTGATGCGCAAGCTGATCCGCAAGCATGGCGGCCTCACGTTGCGCAGCCGCGGCAACGCCTTCCAGACGCTGGCGCGCGCCATCGTCGGCCAGCAGATTTCGGTCAAGGCCGCGCAGGCGGTGTGGAACCGGCTGGCCGCCGCCGTGCCGGAACTCTCGCCGGCGGCCATTTCGCTGGCCGGGCCGGAACAACTGCGGGCCTGCGGCCTGTCCACCAGCAAGTCGCTCTACCTGCACGACCTCGCGGGGCATTTCGAGTCCGGCCGACTGCAGCCGAGACGCTGGCACGCGCTGGACGACGAGGCCCTGATTCTGGAACTGACCGACGTCAAGGGCATCGGGCGCTGGACGGCGGAGATGTTCCTCATCTTCTACATGGCGCGGCCCGACGTGCTGCCGCTCGCCGACATCGGGCTGCAGCGCGCGGTTGCCCTGCACTACGCGCAGGGCAAGCCGGTCTCCATGCTCAAGATCGAACGCATCGCCCGGCTCTGGCAGCCGTGGCGCTCGGTGGCCACCTGGTACCTGTGGCGCAGCCTCGACCCGATTCCGGTGGAGTACTGATGGTCCACTGGAGCGAACGGCCAACCTCCCGGCGCATCTACACCGGCTTCCTGTGGTCGGGCGGCGCGCTGGCCGTCGTGCTGGCGACCCCGGCCGGCCGCCGCGCGGTCGAGCACGCGTTGGGCTGGACCTGAGCGCGAAGCCGCGGTCATATGGAGCACCGTGAGTTCGTGGCGGCCTACGAACGCGGCACCGTGCGCGTCGTGGTCGATCCGGCGGCGGCGGCCCGCTTCATGTCCGGGCGCCTGCTGCTGCCCTTCTTCGCGCTGCCGGTCATCGGCGGTGGCATCGCGCTCGTGCTGATGGGCTGGGTGTGGAGCGGGCTCGCGGTGATTGCCGCCGGCATGCTGGGGCCGCGGCTGATCAAGCGCAGCGCGCCGCACTTCGTACTGACGCAGGCGCTGGCCGACCCTGCCTTCTATGCGGATGTTGTCCGTGCCGGGGTACTGACGGTGGCGCCCTCTGGCGCCGGTAACACCGCCTAAAGCGCCAGTCGACCGTCCACCAGTTCGACCTGCCGGTCCGCGCGCGCCGCGATCGCCGGATCGTGAGTCACGATGACCAGGCTCGCGGTCAGCGTGCGGTTGAGTTCCAGCATGAGGTCGAACACTTCGCCGGCGGTGCGGCGATCGAGGTTGCCGGTGGGTTCGTCAGCCAGCACGCAGGCCGGCCGCGTCACCAGCGCGCGCGCCACCGCCGCCCGCTGGCGCTCGCCGCCAGAGAGTTCGCCCGGCGCGTGCGTCAGGCGATGACCCAGCCCGACCCGCTCGAGCACGTCCTTCGCCCGCGCCCGCGCCTCGCCCGGCTCGAGCCGCCGGATGAGGAGCGGCATGGCGACGTTCTCCAGTGCGGTGAACTCCGGCAACAGGTGATGGAACTGGTAAACAAAGCCGAGCGCGCGGTTGCGCGTGGCGCTCCGCTCCGCTTCGGTCTGCGCGGCAAGGTTCTCGCCCTGCACGCGCACCTCGCCCGCGGACGGCGCGTCGAGCCCGCCGAGCAGGTGCAACAGCGTGCTTTTGCCGGAGCCGGAGGCGCCAACGATGGCCAGGCATTCGCCCGCGCGCACGTCGAGGTCCACGCCGTGCAGCACCGGCACTTCATGCGGGCCCGAGACGTAGCGCTTCTGCAAGCCGCGGCAAGCCAGCACCGGCACGGCGGCGTCACTCATAGCGCAGAGCCTCCGCCGGATTGACGCGCGCCGCGCGCCAGCTCGGGTAGAGCGTCGCGATCACGCTGACCACGAAGGAGAAGATGCCGGTGAGGATCACGTCGCCCGCCTGCAACTCGGAAGGCAGGTCGCTGATCATGTAGACGTCCTTGGCAAGGAACTTGAAGCCGAGCACATGCTCGATTGCGGGCACCACCACGTCGACGTTGGTGGCCAGCGCGATGCCGCTCACCAGCCCCAGCACTGTGCCGACCACGCCGACCAGTGTGCCCTGGATCAGGAACACGGCCATGATGCTGCGCGGGCTCGCACCGAGGGTGCGGAGAATGGCGATGTCGGCCTGCTTGTCCTTCACCGCCATGAACATGCTGGAGACGATGTTGAAGGCGGCCACCGCGATAATGAGGAACACGATGAAGAACATCATGCGCTTCTCGATGTCCACCGCGCGGAAGAAGTTCGCGTTCTGGCGCGTCCAGTCGGAGAGGTAAGCCGCACCCGGCAGCGTCATCGCCAGATCGCGCGCGACGCGTGGCGCCAGGAACAGGTCCTTCAGCTTGAGGCGCACCCCGGTGACCTTGTCCTCCATGCGGTAGAGGCGCTGCGCGTCCGCGATGTTCACGAGCGCGAGGCCGGAGTCGTATTCGTAGTGGTCCACGCCGAACAGCCCCACCACCGTGAACTGCTTCAGGCGCGGCAGGATGCCCGCCGGGGTGACGACGCCCTGCGGCGCGATCAGCACGACCTTGTCGCCGGGCAGCACGCCCAGCAGCCGCGCGAGGTCCTGGCCGAGGATGATGCCGAACTCGTCCGGCCTGAGGTCGGACAGACTGCCCTTCTTCATGTGCGGTCCGAAACCCGCTACCTTGTCTTCCGCCGCGGGCTCGATGCCGCGGATCAGCGCCCCGCGCACGTTGCCACCGGAGGACAGCAGACCCTGCTGCAGGACGAAAGGCGCGGCCGCGATCACCTCGGGGTTCTTGAGCGCGGCGGCCTCGATGCCGCGCCAGTCCGCGAGCTGGTTGTCGGGCCCGGAAATCTGCACGTGCGAGGCCACGCTGAGGATGCGCGTGCGCACTTCGTGCTGGAAGCCGTTCATCACGGACAGCACGGTGATCAGCACCATCATGCCGAGCGCGATTCCGATGATGGAAACCGCCGAGATGAAGGAGACGAAGCGATTGCGGCTGCGCGACAGCGTGTAGCGCAGGCCGATGAACAACTCGTAGGGGCGCACGGGCGGAGTTTGCCATATCTCCATCGGCCGCGCTGCGATGCTTTGCCCCGCAAGCGCTGCGCTACACTCGCGCCAGCGCCCACTGCCCTGCCACGATGCCCCTCACCCTCCTCCTGACCGGCGCGCTTTGGCCCTCCGCCGATGGCACACCGCCATCACCCGCCGCACCTGTGCTTGCACGCCTGCTCGCGCGCGGCAAAACGCAATTGCGTCCGCTTGACGGCGCCGCGCAGTGGTTGTGCGAAGCCTTCGGCGTCGCGCGCCGGCAGGACTGGCCCGTGGCCCCTCACGCGCTGGCCGGCGACGGCGGCGACCCCGGCGACGGCTACTGGTTGTGCGCCGATCCCGTGCACGTGGAAGTCGGCCGCAGCGGCGCCGTGGTGACGCCGGCAGGCGCGTTGCAGATCACCGCGGAGGAAGCGGCAGCACTGAGCGGCGCCCTGAACACGCACTTCGCCCCGGCACTCGCCTTCACCGCCGCGCAGCCCGGACGCTGGTACGCGCGCGCCGCGCCGGGCTTTGCTGCCGCCGATGCGAAGGGCCGCCGCGCGGTCGAAACCGAACTGCAGATGCTGCTGCACGCGCATCCGGTAAACACCGTGCGCGAGGACCGTGGCGTTCCCACGATCAACAGCATCAGTTTTTCCGGCGGCGGCAGCTATACGGCACCGACCCGGCAGCCGTTCGATGCGGTTTATACGGACCTGCCGCTGGCGCGCGGCCTGGCGGGGCCCGCCTTGACCCGCGCCCCGCCCCCCCGCTCCGGCGACCTCCGCGTGGAACCCGACGCGCGCGTGCTGGTGGCTCTCGATGCGCTGGAGGGCGCCGATTCGTGGCCGGCCGCACTGGAGGCGCTCGATGCGGGCTGGATCACTTTCATCGAGCAAGCCCTGGCGGGTGGACACTGCACCGAAGCCCGCCTGGTGCTGACGGGCCGCAGCCACGCGCTCGAATGCACGATTTCACCGCGCGACCGCTGGCGCTTCTGGCGGCGCGGTGCGCCGCTCCCGCAGACACTGACCGAGCCGTCTGCATGACCAAGAGGTCGCAGGGAACGTGAAGATTATCGGCAGCAAGCCCCTGATTTTTTCAACTGGATGTCCTGCACTCCCCGTGCCTTGCCACGCATTCCCCCCGTCATTGAAGCGGTCGTGGACGCGACGCGCTATCCCGAAACGGTGTACGAATGAGCACGCGATGCCGATATTGGTTATCTTCGGGCAATGAATACCCTACGACGCCCGCCTAGCTCCCTCTGGCGCTTCGCCCTTGCCGGCGTCTGCGCGGCCGCACTGCTCGCGACGGCCGCCGCCCAGGCGAGCCGGGCCACGCTGCCGTCGCGCACCGTCGCCATGCCGCCGCCGGCCACCCGGCTTGCGCTGACCGATGATGCAAGGCCGTGGCTGCTGGCGGTCTCGAAGCCGCGCACCGCAAATGCAGCCCGCCCTGCGTCCACGCCGACGCCGGCCCTTGCCCCCACGGCCGAGCGCACCCGCGCCCCGGTCGTGACGGTACCCGGTCCCGGTCCGGGCCAGGCCGGCTACGTGCACTATTTCGTGCTGAAGGATCCGAACGGCGCGCTGGAATCGCATGTCGGCATCGAACTGCCCGATCAGCGCATCGCGTGGTCCTTTCCCGGGATAGGCGTGGAGGTCTTGCCGTTCGTGAAGTCCGGCGTCGTGACCGTGCGCGGCAAGAAATTCGAAGTCCGCCACCTGTACGGCCTCCGCCCCTTTCCGGACGACCCGTCCATGCGCGAGTTGCAATACGCAATCGAGGCCCGCGTGATGGTGTTCGCCGACGACGTGACGCCGCACTGCGATCCCGAGGTGCGCGGCAAGACGTACTGCCTTAGTTGCCTCGGCTTCGCGCTGCGCGTGCTGTTCCCGGGCAAGACGCCCGCCTATCCCGCCCTGCCGCAGGACTTTCAGCGCGCCAACGCCGAGGCCTACAGCACCGAAGACCTGCTGCTGTATCTGGCCGGCGTGCAGGGTCAGGACTACGACGCGCGCATGAAGCGCATCGATGACATCAATCCGCCACTGGCGCTGCGCGAGGAACTGCTACGGCTGGTTGGCGCACCCGATACGACCACTGCTGCGGGAAATCCGGAGCCCGCCGGTGCCGCCGGCAAGGGCCACCCCAACGCCAGCCGCATCGGCACACGGCCAGTCCAGCGCAAGCGGCTCTAGTTCATGCGCGTCCCGCACGGCAGGCTGGCTTCCGTCTCCGGCGCAGCAATGGCCGCGGGAGTCCTGTTTGCCGGCTGCGCGTGGGTGAGTGGCTGCGCCACCGGCCTCACCGTCACCAGCGAGGAAAGCACCGAAGCCGCGGGCAAACGGCTCACCATGCAGCGACAGTGGCTGGAACCGCGCAACGGTGGCCGCCTCGTCAACACAGCCGAGCTGCAACCTGGCGACATCATGCTATCCGCCGCGGCGAGTGTGCCCTCCCTCGGCATCCGGCTTTTCACCGTGGCGCCCGTCAGCCACGCCGCGCTCTACGTTGGCCAGGACCAGATCGTGGAAGCCGTGGGTTCCGGCGTGCGCGTGCGGCCGGTCGAGGCCGTGATCGGCGAGGAAGCCGTCATCGTCGTCCTGCGGCACCCCGGTGTCGATGCCGCGCACCAGGAAAGGCTGCGCGCCTTCGCGCTGGGAAGCGTCGGCGGTCGTTACGACCACGTCGGCATCGTACTGCAGGCGCCGGTGGCGCTGCAGCGCCGCCTGTGCGAACTGCCGCTGGTGCCCTCGCCGGTGCGCGACTACTGCATCCGCGGCGTGGCGGCCATCCACATGGGCGCCGCCCGCAACGACCGCTTCTTCTGCTCGCAGTTCGTGCTGGAGGCCTACAAGCGCGCCGACCTGCCGCTCACCAGCGCCGACCCGCGCTGGCTCTCGCCCTCCAACATCCTCCACATGCGCGAAGGCGACGTGCCGTCGGTGAAAAGCCTGCAGACGCTGGAATATGTAGGACACCTCAAGTTTCGGCTGCCCGGCATCGAGTCCCCTTCCGGCGGCGGCGGTTAGGGTACGATGCGAACAACCAAACACGAGGAATACTGATGGCCATCAGCTGGATCACTGCCTTCAAGGTCATCCCCTGGCGCGACGTCATCGCCGCCGCGCCCGTCGTCGCCGAGGGCGCGAAGAAACTGTGGGCCACCGCGCGCAAGAAAGCGCCGGAGCCACTGGCCGATACCACCACCCTCGACCCGGCCGACCGCCTGCGGACGCTGGAAGCGCAGAGCGCAGAACTGAAGCGCGAACTCGCCACCTCCGCCGAACTCATCCAGTCGCTCGCCGACCAGAACCTGCGGCTGATCAAAGCCGTGGACAAACTGCGTTTCCGGACGTGGATCCTGCTCGTGTTCTGCGGGGGGCTCGCAGTGGCGGTTGCGGTATTGTTCTGGCGCTGACGCGTCCGATTGCCGGTACTCGTGGCACGAGTGCGATAAGTTTTCGCACGAGTCTGATGGAAAAAGAGAAATTTCCGAAACAGGTCGTGAACAGGATGGCTTGCTCGATGTACAGTGCTTATCCCCTGTGTGGCCTATTGAAAAAAAACCGAATGCATTCCGCCTTTTCGGGGTTCTAGGTTAACAACTTACTTTCCCTTATCTGCGTCCTCTGCGTCTGCGGCTCATTCAGCCTTTCCAGGTGCCCTTGGCGTCCCCGGATCGAGTCCGGGGCAGGTCGGCGGCAAACCTGTTTTTTACTTCTTCTTCACATTGAAAAACCGCCCGCCCTGCACCCCGCCCGCCAGGCTCGTCCACGCGTAATCGAACGTCCCCGTCGCCACCACGCTGAACGCCGCAGCCGTCAGCGCGCTCGCGAACGTGAGCCGGGAGGCCTGGCTGGCGGGCGCATCCTCCAGCGGGAACTGCGCGTCCTCGTGCACGGTGTCCCTGAGGGACACCTCGCCCACGCCCGCGGGGATGAAATGGAAGAAGAGGTCGCGGTTGCGCGCCAGCGAGATTTCCTCGTCGGCGCCGAGCAGCAGCACGGGCTTCCTGACCTTCGCGAACAGAGCCGGGAAGCCGCGGCCCACCACCGCCGGATCGAGCAGGATGCCGCCCACGGCCGGCGCATTCTCGCCCAACGCGACCGCAACCGCCGCGCCGCCGAAGGAGTGGCCGGCAAGCACGATCCGGCCGGGATCGATGCGGGCGTCGACGAGTTCCGGGCGGCGGGACACGGCCTCGGCGAGCTTCGCCAGCGTCCTGCCATTGGTGATCCACGGGCCGTTGTTGGGCAGTTGCACGGCCAGCGCATGCATCCCCCAGGAAGCAAGATGCAGGGCCTGGTAGGCGTGATCGTCCTTGCCGTTGCCAAAGCCGTGTACAAGAATGACGAGGGGTGCCTTGTCGGGTTGCACGGCCAGATACTGATCCGCGCGGACCAACTCACCGCCCGGCAAGCGCAGTTCGACGTCCTCCTGCACAGCCACCTCGAAAGGCCCGCGCAGGCGGAACAGATCCACGTCCGCCTTGCGGCCGAGCAGGTAGGTCTGCATGCCGCGGTAATCCGCGAAACGCAGCGAGGTCTTGCCGGTGTCAGGCATGCGGGCACAGCCGCCAACGATCAGTAGTCCGGCGATCGCTGCCAGCAGGAAAGCCGCACGCCTGCGCGCCGGCGCGGGGGGCGCCCCATGGGTATTCAGCGCATCTGACAATTAATTGATACCCTTCTCTCCGCCCGGCCGGAGCGCTGCCCCAGAGGAAGGCGCCCGGAGACCGGCTCGGAACGAGGATCCGAAATGAAAAGAATGACCACTACCGTCCTGCTATCGGCACTGCTGCTGCTCGCGGGTGCGCTGCCGGCCGCCGAGACCGCCAGCGACAAGCTGCAGATGGAGCGTTCCCGGCAAGACAGCATCTATCACAGCAAGGGCCAACAAAGACCGGAAGGATACGTTATCGACCGCTCGCTGACGTCCTACAAGGCGATCCTGCCCCAGGAATTCGCCCAGACGCTCTCCCTGATGGGACCGAAAGACCGCTGGCTGGACATCGGCGCGGGCCGCGGCCAAGCCGTGCTGGATTATTGCACGGCGGGGGCCGACCGCAGCCTGAATGCCCGGGTGGTCGCCATGTCCATCGAAGACCGCAGGACGCCGGAGTGGCACCAGGCCGCAGCCAGCATCGGCGCCGACCGCATGCAGTACGTTTTCGGCAAGCGGCTGAGCGAGTACTCCCAGCAGGAACTCGGACAATTCAGGGTCATCACCGACGTCATCGGCGGCTTCTCCTACACCGACCGGCTGTCCGTGTTCATGGAACGCGTGCTTGCCCTGCTGGATACGGGCGGCGCTTTCTACACCGTCCTGCAGGACGTGCACTCGGCGGAGGGCAGCAACAAACCCCATTACGAGGGCGCCCCCTACCTGACGGTCCTCAGCAATGCCGGCGGCGCCCCGGTAAAAGTCTGCGACTGGCTGAAAAGCATCAGTTGCGTGGAAGTCACCTGCGCGCTGAAAACGGCCTGGAAGCCGCCCATCGAGGTCTACGGCATCCGCAAGGTCTGCAACGAGGTCAAGGTGCCACTGCTGACGATGATCCACTACGAGGCGGGAACGCCGCCCGAGCGGGGATTCCGGCTGGCGCAGTAGCCAGGTACCTCAACAACGGGGATCGGAGCCATACCCCCTTTCCCGCAGCCCGCCGAATGGCTGCGATGTCTTCCCGCGGAGACCATCGCATGCCCGGCTACACCGTCGAAACCACCCGTTTCCATATCGGCGCCGACGATTACGACATCCGCGCCCTTTCCAACCGTCAGCAGTACGCCGACGCTGACGGTCTCGCCGAGCGCGCGGGCATCTCCTCCGCGGCGTGGCCACTGTTCGGCGTGGTGTGGCCGGCGGGCCTGGCCCTGGCGGAAGAGATGAGCACCTTCGCCGTCGCCGGCAAGCACATCCTCGAGATCGGCTGCGGGCTCGGCCTGTCCAGCCTCGTGCTCGCGCGGCGCGGCGCGGACATCACCGCCTGCGATCGTCACCCGCTGGCGGAGGGTTTCTTGCGGCACAACACGGATCTGAACGGGCTGCCGCCCATTCCCTACCGGAGCGCCGCGTGGGAGGGGCCGAATGACGAGCTTGGCCACTTCGACCTGATTCTCGGCAGCGACCTTCTGTACGAACGCGACCACCCCGCCCTGCTGTGCGGCTTCATCGCGCAGCATGCTTATCCAGTGGCGGAGGTGCTGTTGGCCGATCCCGGGCGCGGCTACTGCGCGCAGTTCAGCGAGCGGATGGCGGCGGAGGGTTACACGCTCACCGAACGGTGGCTGCACTTCGCGCTGTCGGACAAACCGGCTTCGCAGGGCCGCATGCTGAGTTACGTGCGCGGGCACGCTTAGGGTTCCGGCGTTTGCCTTGCCCCCCATCCCAACCTTCCCCCGTAAACGGGGGAAAGAGTTAAACAGGATCAGCTGCGGAAAGTGGCGAGGTCGAGCGGTCCGTCGAACGCGCGCCGCGCGAACGCGAGGAAACCGTCCGCCCGCTTCGCGTCCCAGCCGCCGAACGCGGCATTGCCGCGGAACTTGGCTTCGATGTCGGCGCGGGAGAGCGGCTCCTCCACCCCGCCGCGGATGTGCGGCTGGCGTTCCTCCACCGTCGATCCGTCCTTGAGCGTCAGCTTGATGTGACCGGTGTAGGCCCGGGGATAGGGATTGTTCGGGTCCACGCGATACTGCACCTTACCGGCCAGCGCGAGGATGCGCGGATCGTGCGCCGTCCCTTCGGTGAAGGCGCCGAGACCCGCGCCGCCGGTGATCATGGCGACGGCGATGTTGAACGGCGTCGAGAACTTCGCCGCATAGGCGTTGGCCGGCTTGTGCTTGGAGGCCAGCGGCTCCCACAGGCGATGCACGTAGCCCTCCGCCGTTTCGCACTCGATCGCGACGACGTCTTCCGCCCGGATGCCGCGCCTGGACAGCCGCAGCGCGCATTCGATGTACGGCTGGTTCATGGTGCCGGTCGCGTACGGCTTGAAGGTGATGCCCTCCATCACCCAGCGCTTGCCGTAGTCCGCGGTCAGCGCCGCGTAATCGCCGTCCGCGCGGTGCGCGAAGCCGTTATAGAGGCCATGCGTGCCCTCGAACACGGTGCGCGGCCCGTAGAAGGCCTGCCCGCCCAGCCGCGCCGCCTGCAAGCCCGCCTGCGCGGCCCAGCCGGGATGCATGCGCTTGGTCCACGCCCCTTCCGCCAAATACTCGATGATGCCGCCCGCCATGCTGCCGGCGATGCCGAGCGCATCGACGGTCTGCTTCGGCGTATGGCCCAGCGTCGCGGCCACGGCCGCCGCCGAAGCCAGCGTGCCGAGCACAGCCGTCGGGTGAAAGCCCGCCTTGTGGATCGCCTTCGGGACGACCATCGACAACCGGCACAGCGTTTCCACGCCGACCGCGATTCCCAGCAACGCTGCCCGTCCGTCGCGCCCGAAACGCTCGCAGGCCGCCAGCACCGCCGGGATGATCACCACGCCGCTGTGCACCGGCCCGCCCTCGAAGGTGTCGTCGAAGTCCTCGCCATGCGAAGCGGTGCCGTTGATCAGCGCGGCGTCGGTCGGCGAGAACGGCGCCGCGTGGCCGATCGCCGTGGACGGCCCGCCGGCGTCGAGCCCCGCCACCATCGCCTGCATGTAGTCGGTGCCGCGCGCGGCGACGCACAGGCCGACGATGTCGATCAGCAATTGCTCCACGCGCTCGCGCACGTTGGCGGGCAGACGGTCAGCGGAGAGCGCCGTAATGGCGGCGGCGAGTTGTTCGGCAACGGCGGTGGTGGGCAAGGGATTCGTCATGGATGCTGGGGAGAGCCAGAAATAAGTTAGCCGTCAAGGCGCCAAGGACGGCAAGGACGCCAAGAAGAACACCGTTAAGGAACCTCTGAATAACCCCGTCACACCAGCCTGGAAGGGGGAGGGGCCCCTTCCTCTGTAGCTGGTGCCCATTTCATTGATTTCACTGGATTCCAGCTTTCGCTGGAATGACGGAGGTAGCGTTTTTCAAAGCGTCATTAACGGTGTTCTTCTTGGCGTCCTTGGCCCCTTGACGGCGATTACGTATTACCGGTACACCTTCACGCCGGCTTCCTGCAGGAGGGTGCGCATGCGGGCACTGAAGGTGTCGAAGAACTTCGAGAGGTCCGCGCTTTTCTGGAAACCCTCCTCGAACTGGTTGTCCTCGAGGTACTTCTGCCACGTTGGCGTTTTGACGAGGCGCGCGAACAGGTCCTCCCAATAGGCGACGTTCTGCGCCGGAATGCCCGGCGGCGCCACGACGCCGCGCACCTGCGGCACGATCGGCACGTCGAAGCCCGCCTCCTTGAGCGTCGGCACGTTCGGCAGTGACGGCAGGCGCTTCTCCGTGGCTTGCGCCAGCACGCGCATGTTGCCCGCGCGGATCTGCTCGCCCGCCTCCTGCGGCTCGATCACCATCATCTCCACGTGCCCGCCGAGCAGCGCGGCGATGCGCTCGCCGCCGCCCGGAAAAGAGATGAACGCCCACTGCGCGCCGGTGGACTTCTGCAACAACTGGCGCACGACGTTGTCGCGGCTGGTGATGGAACCGCCCGATTGCTTCAGCTTGCCCGGATTCTTTTTGGCTGCCTCGATGAAATCCCCCATCGTCTTGTACGGCGAGTCGGCCTTGACCGCGATCACCGCCGGCTCCAGCACCAGGCGCACGATCGGCGTGAGATCCTTGAGCGAGACCTTGGCTTCCGCGCTCACCAGCGGGTTGGTCATCCAGTTCCCCGTGAACAGGCCCAGCGAGTGCGTCTCACCCTTCTTTTCGGCCAGATACGCCGCCGCCACAGTGCCGTTGCCGCCCGGCCGGTTGACCACGACGAAGCGCACGGGCGCGAGCTTCTCCTTCTCGATCATCTGCACCATGGCGCGCGCCAGCACGTCGCTGCCGCCGCCAGGCCCGGTGTGCACCACCAGTTCGACCGGACGCGTCGGCTTGAAGCCCTGCGCGAACGCCGCGGGGGTGGGCGGCGTCAGCACCGCGAGGGCCAGCGCTGCGGCCGGCCAGAGATTGCGTATCGTCATGGTGAAACTCCTTCTTGAACGTGCTCAGGCGTCGCCCGAGGTGTCGATGGCCTGCGTGCGCCAGCGGTTGAAACGTTTGATCACAGGCAAGAACAGGATCACGGCCGCCAAACATAGCATGACCGCCGAGATCGGTCGCGACACCAGGATGGACAATTCGCCCTGCGACATCATCAGCGACTGGCGCAGCGCCCGCTCCATGCTGTCGCCGAGCACGACGCCCAGCACGAGCGGCGCCGTCGGATAGTCCAGCTTGCGCATGGCGTAGCCGAGCACCCCGAACAGTACCAGCAGTCCCGCGTCGAACAGCCCGCCGCCCGCGGACAGCACGCCAACCAGGCACACGCCGAGGATCCCGGGCATCAGCACGAAAGGCGGCAGGCGCAGAATCTGCGCGAACAGCGGCACCAGCGGCAGGTTCAGCACCAGCAGCATGACGTTGCCCACGTACATGCTGGCGACCAGTCCCCAGAACAGCGAGGGATTGTCCGCGATCAGCAGCGGCCCCGGCTTGAAGCCCCACAGCACCAGCGCGGCGAGCAGGATCGCGGTGGTGCCGGAGCCCGGGATGCCCAGCGTCAGGAGCGGTACCAGCGCCCCGCCGGTTTCCGCGTTGTTGGCGCCTTCGGGTGCGGCCACGCCCTCGACCACGCCCGTGCCGAACTTCTCCGTGTGCTTCGAGACGGCTTTCTCGATGCCGTAGCTGATGAAGGACGCGATGGTGGACCCCGCCCCCGGCAGCACGCCGATCAGGAAGCCGACGATCGACCCGTTGGCGAAGGCGAACCGGCAGTCCTTCAAGTCCTGCACGGTCGGCAGCAGGTTGCGCAGCCCCTTGGGCACGGGCAGCGTCTGCGCATCCCCTGGGGACTCCACGGTCGCCAGCACCTCGCCGATGGCGAAGATGCCGATGGCGACGACCACGAACTCGATGCCGTCGAGCAACTGCATCTGGCCGAAGGTGAAGCGCGAGGTTGAGCTGAAGAGGTCCGTGCCCATGCTCGCGATCCACAGGCCGACCAGCATCGCGAGCAGCGCCTTCAGGTACGAGTGGCCGGCCAGCAGCGACACGAGGGCCAGGCCCAGCGCCATCAGCGCGAAGTATTCCGGGGAGCTGAAAGACAGCGCGAACTTGGCGATCGGCGGCGCGATCAGCATGAGGCCCAGCACGCCGGCCGTGCCGGCGACGAAGGACGCGATGGCCGCGATGCCCAGCGCCGCGCCCGCCCGCCCCTTGCGCGCCATCTGGTAGCCGTCAAGACAGGTGACCACCGAGGCGGACTCGCCGGGCACGTTGAGCAGGATGGCGGTCGTCGATCCGCCGTATTTCGCGCCGTAGTAGATGCCGGCGAGCATGATGATGGCGCCCGAAGGGTCCATGCGGTAGGTCAGCGGCAGCAGCATGGCGATGGTCGCCGCCGGCCCCAGCCCCGGCAGGATGCCCACCACCGTGCCGAGGAACACGCCGACGAAGCACCACATGAGGTTCACCGGCGCGAGCGCGACGGCGAAGCCTTGCCAGAGACCGCTGATGACGTCCATCAGAAACCCAGCGGCCCGGCCGGGAGTTCAACCCCCAGCGCGAATACGAACACGAGGTAGAAACCGGCGGAAAGGGCGACTGCGCTGCCGGCGGCGACACCCCAGGTGCGCTGGTAGAGGTAGCGTACGAGGAAGAGTGTCAGCAAACCGAAAGCCACAGTGAACCCGATCGGCTTGAGCAAGGCGACGGTGATGGCGAGCGCCACGATGACCGCCAGCGCGCGGCGCTGGCCCGCAGAAAACGCCTGCGACGTGTGCGCGGTGCCGCCGCGCAGGCTCTGCGCCGCCAGCAGCAGCGCCACGATCAGCATGGCGATGCCGTACCACAGCGGGAAAAAGCCCGCGCCCGGTCCCTCGGGCGTCAGGTAGTCCCAGCCGCTCGCGGCGAACACGATGCCGCCGCCCAGTACGGCCAGTGCCAGTCCCGACCAGAAATCACCCTGCTTCACTGCCCCTCCTGCCCTGTCGCCGTTGCCGCCTTGCGGAACCCGGAATGGCGTACGCCCCGGCCAGTTTCGGTGCGGACACGCGCTGGGAGTGTGCTGGATTCTTGCGCGCCCGGCCTCTGCGGCCGTGACCGCGTTGCTGCTGCCTGACTAACCGCCGATCTGATACCCGGCGGCGAGCAGCAGCGGCTGGGCGGTGAACCCGGTCAGGCGCTTCACGAATTCCCGCGCCAGCGCGGCATCCGCCGTGGCCGCCACCACGCCGGCCGAGTACGTCGTCACCACGGCGAGCTCGCCGGGCAGCGCACCGACCAGCGTGACCTCGGGGTTGGCGAGGATCTCGGTCACCTGCGTAATGCCCATCGCGAGCACGCCATCGCCGGCCGCCATCGCCTTCATCGCCGCGTAGCCGTTGGGGCGCAGCGCAAAGCGGCCCCGCATCTGCCGGGTGATGCCCAGCCGGTCCAGCACGCCCATCACGACCTTGCCGGCGGTGGCGCGCAGCGGATCGGGAAAATACAGCCGGCGCGCCGCCAGGATGTTGGCGCGCAGCACCTCGGCGTTAGAGACGTCCGGTTTGGGCGAGCCGGCTTTCACCGCCACGCCGGTGCCGACCTTGCCGAGATCGGCGCGCGAGCCCGGCGCAAGGCGGCCGGAGGCGATCAGCTCGTCGATGAGCGGCGCGGACAGCACGATGACATCCGCGGGCGTGCCTTCGAGCAGCTTCATCTTGAGCGCGTTGACGGCGTCGTAGACCACCTGCACGCGATGGCCGGTCTGCCGCTCGAACTGCACGACGATTTTCTCCGTCACCGCCTGCGCGGCGCCGGCACACAATACGTTCAACGTCGACAAGGGTGCCCCCGCGAAAAGAGGCGGCGAGTGTAGCATGCGAGGCGCGCTAGAATCAGTCATGCGCCTGCTCTACCACGCGCGGCATGTCGCCGACGCGCACTTCATCCGGAACCTGCTGGAAGGCGAGGGCATCGCGGCCCTCGTGCGGGGCGAATTCCTCGCCAGCGGCATCGGCGAACTGCCGGCCGACGTGCTGTCGGTCTGGATCATGGATGACACCCAGATGGCGCCTGCGGAAGCGCTGTTGCGCGATCTTGCGCGTGGCCGCATGGCTGCGGGCAAAACGCCCTGGAACTGCATCCACTGCGGCGAGCGGCTGGAAGCGCAGTTCACCGAATGCTGGAACTGCGGGACCGCTCGGCCAGCAACTACGGAGGGATAGTTTTTTAGTTTTGAGTGATTGGTGACGCCTGTCGCGTCACGACTATTGCCCCATCACCCATCACCCATCACCCATCACTCATCACTCCTATAACCAGCCCCGCACGTCCTTCTCGTCCTTCAGACGCCAGGCCCGGGCGATGATGCGTTGCATCTCCGCAGGGGTGGCGCCGCCATTGAACGCTGCCAGCCGCAGCGCCTTGTCTTCCAGTTCCGCCCGCGACAGCGTGTTGTCCGGATCGCCCTTGGGCGAGGCGATCTTCTGTTCCAGCACGCGGCCGTCGGCCATGCGCACCGTCACCCGGCCCATCCAGCGACGCGGATAGGCGGCATCGATCTCGGGATCGAGCACCATCTTCACCTTGTCGTGGAAACCGCGCACCGCGGCGTCCTTCAGCGCGGCATCGGTGAAGTCGGAGAGCCCGGCGCGGCCTAGCGTCGCCGCCAGCGCGAGCACGATGCCCATGGAAAACTTGGACTGGTGGATGGTGCGCGGGTCCGTTACCGGCCCCAACACGTCGATCGCGCCCTGATGCACGTGCGCGGTGACTTCGGCCACCTCCGTCGCCTTGATCCCGTGCGCCTGCATCAGGGCAAGCAGCGCATCCGCTGCCGGATGCGTATGGCGGCACGAGGCGTGGAACTTGAAGGAAGTCTCGGCCGTGGCCCAGCGTGTGCCCAGTCCGTCCGTCAGCCATTTCGGATCGGCATCGTCCGACATCCCGGCGGCCATGCCCTGCTTGCCTTCAAGGATGTGCCGCGCCCCGGTGAAACCATCGCGCGCGATGCAGGCCGCCATCAGGCCGTCGGCGGCGGCCTTGCCGGTGTGCAACTGCTTGGAGTCCGCCGCGTCGCGCAGGAACTCCCACAGCCCTGCGGCCATGGTGCCGGCGGAACCAAGGCAGTGCTGGAAGCGGTCGGCGTCGAGCTTCAGCAGGTGCGCCACCCCCGCCGCCGCGGCAAGCTTGCCCGCCGTGCCAGTCGTATGGAACACGGTGTAATGCGAGCGGCCGAGGAACTCGCCCACCCGCACGCCGCATTCGTAGCCGGCGACCGATGCGGCGATGAATTCGCGCCCGGAGGCGCCGGTTTCCTGCGCCATCGCCAGCACCGCCGGAAACACCACGGTCGCCGGATGCAGCACGGAGGAGTTGTGCAGGTCGTCCTGCTCGACCACGTGCGAAGCGGCGCCGTTGATGAGCGCCGCGAAGAACGGCGAGGTGCGGCCGCGCGAGGTCAGGATTTCGGCGGGACCGGTGGCCGGGCCGCTCGCCTCCGCAAATGCCTCGAACACCGTGACCGGCCGCGCGCCCTTGCCTGCCAGCGCGGAGGCGATCCAGTCGAGGAACAGGTCTTCGGTGCGTGCAACGACCGGTGCAGGAATGTCCTCGTAGCGCAGTTGCGCCAGAAAATCGGACAGCACGCGGGAGGGGTAGAGATCGGCCTGGTTCATGGGACGCGCCTTCTGCCTGTGAAATTTCGGTAATTATGCCATCGGCCTGTCAACGCCACGCTCACAGACGTCGGTGGCGGGGGATGCTATCGTGCCCATACATTCTTACATCCACCCGCCCGGGAGGCTCCTGCCATGATCATCACCGCGTTTTACGCCGGCTTGCTGGCGTTGTGGTTCGTCCTGCTCAGCGCCTTGGTCATCCAGCGCCGGCGCAGCGGCAGCATCAGCCTCGGCGACGGCGGCGACGCGTCGTTGCAGCGGCGCATCCGCGGCCACGCTAATTTCGCGGAATACGTACCCCTGGCGCTGCTGCTGATGGCGCTGCTGGAAATGGGCCGCACCTCGATTTACGTCCTGCACGTGCTGGGCATTCTGCTGCTCGTGGGCCGGCTGCTGCACGGCTACGCGCTCAGTTTCACCGACAAGTTCTTTCTCGGACGCACGCTCGGCGCGGCACTGACCTTCACGGTGCTGGTCATCGCCGGCATCCTGTGCGTATGGCAGGGCTTCCGGGGCATGACGCTGACGATGTAATCAGATCGCGGCAGCGGTACGCAGGGCTGCTATCTGTTGCGTGCCGTAGCCCAGTTCGCGCAGGATGGCGTCGGTGTGCTCGCCCACCGCCGGCACCGGACCCATCCGGGCCTCGAAGTCCGCATGCGTGGCCGGCGGCAACAGGGGATCGAGTTCCCCCGCCGGCGAGGTCATCGTGCGCCAGCGCCCGCGTGCGGCGAGCTGCGGATGCGCCCAGACCTCGTCGAGCTCGTTCATGCGCGCGTTGGCGATCTGCGCGCGGTCCAGCCGCTCGACCAGTTGCGCCGCGGTCAGCTTTGAGAACACCCCGTCCATGATCGCCTGCAACGCCGCGCGGTTCGCCACCCGCTGCGGGTTACCCTTGAAGCGCGGATCCTCAGCCAATACAGGCTGTTCCAGCACGAGCGCACAGAACTGCGCCCATTCACGCTCGTTCTGGATGCCGAACATCACGCTCTTGCCGTCGCCCGCGGTGAAGCGGCCGTAGGGCACGATGGTCGCGTGGTCCGGGCCGCTGCGCGCGGGGCGCTGGCCCGAGTAATGCGCGTAGTACAGCGGATAGCCCATCCACTCGGTCAGCGCTTCGAACATCGACACCTCGACGCGGCCGCCCTTCCCCGTCCGCTCGCGCTGAAACAGCGCCGTCAGCACCGCGGAGTAGGCGTGCATGCCGGTGGCGATATCGGCGATCGACAACCCGACCTTGGACGGGGTTTCCTCCGTGCCGGTCACCGTCAGCACGCCCGCCTCGCTCTGGATCAGCAGGTCGTAGGCTTTCTTGTAGCGGTAGGGGCCGGTCGATCCGTAGCCGGAGATGTCGCAGACGATCAGCCGCGAATGCTGCGCGGTCAGCGTTTCCGCGCCGAGGCCCAGCCGTTCCGCCGCGCCGGGTGCCAAGTTCTGGATGAACACGTCGGCTTTTGCGACCAGGCGCTGCATCACCTCCGCCGCCTCCGGATGCTTGAGGTCGAGCGTCAGGCTCTCCTTGGCGCGGTTCAACCACACGAAGTGCGACGAGAGTCCCTTGACCGTCTTGTCGTAGCCGCGGGCGAAGTCTCCGGCGCCGGGGCGCTCGACCTTGATGACGCGCGCGCCGAGGTCGGCCAGTTGCCGCGCGGCGAAGGGCGCGGCGACAGCCTGCTCGAGCGAGACGACGGTGATGCCTTCTAACGGACGCATAGCAAGCACGGGCGGGTCAAGCAGGACGCGGCGTCGGATGGCGTTTGCGCACGAGGACTTTCTGGATGCCTTCCAGGAGCAATTCGCCGCGCTGGTTGTGCACAGTCGAGCGCTTCACGACCACCCCGGTGGTGCGTTGAGAGATGAGTTCGACGATCTCCAGCATCGGGTAAGCGGTGTCACCGGCGAACAGCGGTTTGCGGAAAAAACTAGACTGCTCGATGAAGGCGACCAGCGAGTCGCTCAATTCGTGCGGGAACTGCGAGGCCCCGCCGCACGTCAGAATCAGTATCTGGAAGCCATGCGCGAGCAGGTTGGGCATGCCGCGCGCGCGGCAGTATTCGACGTCGTAGTGGATCGGGTGGTTGTCGCCGCTGGCCGCCTGGAAAGCCACGAAGTGGGCCTCGGAAATGGTCCGGCTCGGGATATAGAATTTCTGGCCGACCACGAGATCCTCGAAATATTTGGATTCACCCGCCTTGTGGGCGGCCGGGTCGAATGGTTCAGACATGTGATTTCTCCTGGATGCGGCGGCCCTGCATCAACCGGGCTACGATAACCTTACTCGCCCGTGATGCCGGCTTTCTGGATGACTTTTGCCCAGCGGCCCATTTCCAGCTTGATGTAGGCCATGAGTTCCTCGGGCGTGCTGCTGTCGGGGTCGGCGCCCGCGGCGGACATGCGCGCCCCCACGTCGGGCGACTTGAGAATCCTGACCACTTCCGTGCTCAGCGCCCTCACCACCGGCCGGGGCGTGCCGGCCGGCGCCAGCAAGGCGTACCAGCTGATGACTTCATAACCGGGGTAGCCCTGCTCGGCCACGGTCGGCACCTCCGGCAGGTGCGACGAGCGTTTCGCGCTGGTGACGCCGATCGCACGCAAGCGTCCGCTTTTGACGTGCGGCAATCCCGAGGTCATGGTGGGAAAGAAAGCATCCACGCGTCCCGACAGCACGTCGATGAAAGCGGGCGCCGCGCCCTTGTAGGGGACGTGCACCGCGTCGAAATCAGCGATCGACTTCAACAGTTCCATGCTGAGATGGCTGAGCAGACCGGCGCCGACGGAAGCATAGGTCAGCGCGCCCTTTTTACCTTTCGCGAGCGCAACGAACTCCTTCACGTCCTTCACCGGCAGGCTCGCGGGCACGACGAAGATATAGGGTTGCACCGACAGCTTGGAGATGCCTGCGAAATCCTTGATCGGATCGTAGGTGAGGGATTTGTAGAGGCTGGGGTTGATCGCGTGACTGGCGGTCGCCAGCAGCAGCGTGTAGCCGTCCGGACTGGACTTTGCGACGATCTCGGCGGAGATGTTGCCGCCAGCGCCGGGCCGGTGATCGATGATCACCTGCTGCTTCCAGGCATTGGTCAGTTCCTGCCCCACCAGCCGGCCCACGGCGTCGACGCCGCCGCCCGGCGCGACCGGCAATACCACCCGTATCGGTTTGGTCGGATACGCCTGCGCGGCAGTCTCCGCTGCGCCGGCAGGACCCGCGGCCATGGCAGCCGTCACAACAGCAGTCATCGCAAGGGTGTGTTTCATTACGCCTCCATCGACCAGTGCAGCGCGCCCGTAAGGCGCTGCGCGCATGATCGCGTTATTGTTGACGGCTTGCGCCGCGTTTCAGAACGATCGTGGTAGCCCGAGCACGTGCTCGCCCATGTAAGACAAGATCAGGTTCGTGGAAATCGGGGCCACCTGGTAGAGCCGCGTTTCGCGGAATTTGCGCTCGACATCGTATTCCGCCGCGAAGCCGAAACCACCGTGCGTCTGCAGGCAGACATTCGCCGCCTCCCACGATGCGTCCGCAGCGAGCAGCTTGGCCATGTTGGCTTCCGCGCCGCAGGGCTGCTTCGCATCGAACAGGCGCGCCGCCTCGAAGCGCATGAGGTCCGCCGCCCGCACGTTTACGTAGGCCCGGGCGATGGGGAATTGCACGCCCTGGTTCTGACCGATCGGACGATCGAACACCACCCGGTTCTTCGCGTAGTCGCCGGCCTTGTCCACGAACCAGTAGCCGTCGCCGATGCATTCGGCCGCGATCAGGATGCGTTCGGCGTTGAGCCCGTCGAGGATGTACTTGAAGCCCCTGCCCTCCTCGCCGATCAGGTTCGCCGCCGGAATCTCCAGGTTGTCGATGAAGAGCTCGTTGGTTTCGTGGTTCACCATGTTGCGAATCGGGCGCACAGTGATGCTCTTGCCCACCGTCTCGCGCAGGTCCACGAGGAAGATCGACATGCCCTCGGATTTCCTCTGCACGTCCGCCAGCGGCGTGGTGCGCGCCAGCAGGATCATCAGCTCCGAATAATGCGCGCCGGAGGTCCACACCTTCTGGCCGTTGACGATGTAGCGG
>CAZXNF010000009.1:0-21361 GCA_964641785.1 uncultured Streptomycetaceae bacterium
CGCGAGTTCCAGCGCGTCGGGCAGCACGTGGATGTACGCGGGCGAGTTGTGCCCCATCGCCTTGAGGTCGTAGCCCTTGAGGATGTTGAGCGCCATGGGCGTCACCGGCCCCTGGCTCCATGGCCCGCAGCCGTGCACTTCAACGCCATGGAAGTTCACCTTTACGGTCGGCTCCAGGCGCACCGAGTAGGCGGCGAGGTCTTCCATCGCCATCAGGCCGCCCTCCCGCTTGTGGTACTTCACGATGGCGGCGGCGACATCCCCTTTGTAGAAGGCGTCCCGGGCCGCCTTCAGTCCTGCGAGACGGCCCTTCTTCGCCGCGCGTTTCTCGCAGTCGATCATGTACTGCAGCGTCTTCGCGAGTTCGGCCTGCACGAACACATCGCCCGTCACCGGCGGTTTGCCTTTGGGCAGGAAGACCTTGGCGGAGGACGGCCATCGTTTGTACGCATCCACGTTGTCGGCAATGAACTCCGCCATCAGCGGATGCAGCGGAAAGCCGTCGCGCGCGAAACGTAGTGCGTAAGCCGCCACCTCGCCGAAACTCATGGTGCCGAAGCGCGCGAGCGCGGTGATCCAGGCGTCCGGCGCCGCCGGCACGATGGAGCGCAGCACGCCGTGCGGAATCTTGCCGCCGTGATGCTTGTTGAAGAAGTCCGGCGTCACCGCGCGCGGCCACACGCCCAGGCCGTCGATGGAATGCATCTGCTTTTTCTTCGCGTCGAAGATCATGATCGGCGCGACGCCGCCGAAGTTGACCTTGTCCGTCTGCAGGATGCCGATGGCGATGCCGGAGGCCACCCCGGCGTCGATCGCGTTGCCGCCCGCCTCCAGGATTTCAAAGCCGGCGTGCGCGGCGAGGTAATGGTTGGCGGCAATGACGTGCCGCGTGCCCATGATGGTGGGGCGATTGGCCATGGCGGTGTGCTCCGGGAGAGGGACAAACTATAAAAACGCGATAAAACCGCAAAAAACCGTGCGCGATGCAGGCCGGCACGAGCGCCCATTTTACGCCCGACGGACGCCGGCGGGCAGATCCTCATCCCTGCCTTCGCACGCGCGCGGCGGAGGTTTGCCACTGTCATGAAAAGCCGGTATCTTTGCGCGCCTTTCCCCCGACCACTCCCCCCGGAGATTTCCATGTTGCGCACCCTCATCTGCGCGCTCGCCGCGTTGTTCGCCGCCAGCGCCGTCCAGGCCCAGGCCCTTGATGGACGCCTGAAGAAGATCGCCGACGCCAAGGCCATTTCCATCGCCTACCGCGCCGACGCCACGCCGTTCTCCTTCACCAACGACAAGAAAGAGCCGGTCGGCTTCACCATCGACCTGTGCAAGCGCGTGGTGAACTCGATCGAGCGCCAGATCAACGTGCAGGGCCTCAAGATCAACTGGGTCCCGGTCACGGTTCAGAACCGCTTCGACACCATCGCCAAGGGCCAGGCCGACATGGAGTGCGGCTCCAGCACCGTCACCCTGGGCCGCATGAAGCAGGTGGACTTCTCCAGCTTCACCTTCGTCGAAACGACCGGCCTGCTGGTCAAGGCCGCCGCCGGCGCGCGTTCGCTGTCGGACTTGGCGGGCAAGCGCATCGGCGTGGTCGGCGGCACCACCAACGAGCGCGCGGTGAACGCGCAACTCAAGGGCCGCAAACTGACCGCCACCGTCGTGTCCTTCAAGAGCAGCGAAGAAGCGCTCGCCGCACTGGAAGCCGGCAAAGTAGACGCCTTCGCCAGCGACAAGCTGCTGCTCGTCGGCGCTGCCGGCAAGGCCAAAGACCAGAAATCGCTGGCCCTGCTGCCCGATGAACTGTCCTTCGAGCCGTACGGCATCGCGCTCCCGCGCGGCGACGCCAGCTTCCGGCTCGCCGTCAACACCGGCCTGTCGCAGCTCTACGGCTCCGGCGAGATCGGCGAGATCTTCGGCCGCTGGTTCGGCCCCTTCGGCCCGCCCAGCCCGATCATCCAGGCGATTTACATCCTCGGCACGATTCCCGAGTAACGCCGATGCGCCGTCGCGCGGTTCTCACGGCAGCGGCGCTCGCGGCCGCCGGGGTCGTTCCCGGCGCGCTGGCCCAGGCGCTCTACCCGTCCAAACCGGTCCGGTTGATCGTGCCGTGGCCGGCGGGCGGCGGCGCTGACGTCATCGGGCGCACCACCGCGGCCAAGCTGTCCGAAGCGCTCGGCCAGAACGTCATCGTCGATAACCGCGCGGGTGCTGCCGGCATCATCGGCACCGAGACGGCCGCCAAGGCCGTCCCCGACGGTTACACCATTTACCAGGGCAACACGGCGACGCTGGGCATCAACCCGGCGCTGCGCCGCGACCTGCCCTACGATGCCACACGGGACTTCGCCCCGATCTCGCTGATCAACACCGGCGCGCTGATCGTCGTCATCCACCCCTCGCTACCCGTGAAGAACGTGCGCGACCTGGTGCTGCTGGCCAAGGCCCGCCCCGGCCAGATCAATTACGCCTCGGCGGGCGCCGGCAGCCCGTCGCACCTCGTATCGGAAATGTTCAAGACCGATGCCGGCATCCGTATGGAGCACATCCCATACAAAGGCGCGGCGCCGGCCATGATCGACCTCCTCGCCGGGCAGATCGACCTCATGTTCAGCGATTTCATCACCTGCTTCCCGCACGTCAAGGCGGGCAAGCTGCGCGCCATCGCCGTCACCGCCGGCAAACGCTCGCCGCTGGTGCCGGAGATTCCGACCATGAAGGAGTCCGGCGGGCCCGACCTGCAGGCGGTGTCGTGGTCCGGCATCCTTGCGCCCGCGGGCACGCCGCCCGCCATCGTGCAGCGCCTGAACGCCGAGCTGGTGAAGATTGCCGCGTCCGCTGACTTCAACGAGAAAATGCGCGTCAACGGGGGTACGCCGATTTCCAGCACGCCGGAGGAGTTCGCGAAGTACATCCGCAGCGAAATCGTGCGCTATACCAAGGCGGTCAAGGATTCGGGTACGAAGGTCGAGTAAATTCCGGCGCGGCGCGATCACAAATCCTGCGCGGCCTGATTTGTTCAACAAGCGCTGCCTGTTGGCGACGCTGCCGGGAACTTACCCATGCTAAGTTGGGGTGCCAATAGCTTCACTTGGTATTTGCGCCCACTGGGCATGCCCGAATTACCGATACAAGCCCAATACCGGAGTCATTGAGGATGCGCCCTGTTGCAGTCATTCTTGCGATCGCCGCCGGCGGCTGGTGCCCCGGCGCGTTCGCGCAAGCGCCGGCCTACCCGGCCAAACCGGTCCGTCTGATCGTGCCGTGGCCCGCGGGCGGCGGTGCGGACGTGATCGCCCGAACGACGGCGGCGAAACTGGCCGAGGCGCTCGGCCAGAACGTCATCGTCGACAACCGCGCGGGTGCTGCCGGCATCATCGGCACGGAAGCCGCCGCCAGGGCAGCACCGGACGGCTACACGCTTTATCAGGGCACCGCAGCCACGCTCACCATCGGTCCGGCGCTGCGGCCGCCGCCGTACGACCCCGTGAAGGATTTCGCGCCCATCTCCATGTTGAACGCCGGTACGCTCGTCGTCATCACGCATCCATCGCTGCCGGTGAAAAGCATCCGCGACCTCGTGCAACTAGCGAAAGCGCGCCCGGGAACCATCAACTTTGCCTCCTCGGGCACGGGCAGCCTCTCACACCTTGTCGGCGAAATGTTCAAGTCCGACGCCGGCGTCAACCTTTCGCATGTGCCCTACAAGGGCGCCGCGCCGGCGATGATCGAACTGCTGGCCGGGCACGTCGACATGATGTTCAGCGAATTCATCACCAGCTTCCCGCACATGAAGGCGGGCAAGCTGCGGGCGCTCGCCGTCACCGCGGGCAAGCGCTCGCCGCTGATGCCGGAGATACCGACGATCAGGGAGTCCGGCGGTCCCGACCTGCAAGCGATCTCTTGGTCGGCCCTCTTCGCACCGGCTGGCACGCCGCCCGCCATCGTGCAGCGGCTTAACGCGGAAATCGTGAAGATCGCGGCCTCCGCCGACTTCCAGGAACGCATGCGCGCCAGCGGCGGCACGCCGGCCAGCAGCACACCCGAAGAACTCGCCAAGCACATTCGCGGGGAGATCGTGCGCTATGCCAGGGCCGTCAAGGAGTCCGGCACGAAGGTCGAGTAGTTTCAGCCGGCGAGCGGCGTCAGAATTTCCGAACGCTGGTACGCATTCACGAACTTCCCGGCCACCGGATCCCACGCCTCCCGTCCGGTCAGGTCTTCCAGCCGCCGCCCATAGAGGTGCAGGTGGAAGATCGGTTTGTCGCCCCGGATGTGGATGCTGTGGAAGTCGTCGGGCAGGTAGCCCGCCACCTCGCCGGGCCCCACCGCAAACTCGCGCGTCAGTTTCAGCGTCGCGGAAGCGCCCTCGCCTACGCGCACGTACTGCCGCGTCGGCTCTTCGCCCTCGATGCCCGCGATCACCGCCCAGGTGGTGTGATTGTGCGCGGGCGTTTCCTTGCCGGGCTTGGGGCGGTAGACGTACAGCGCGTAGCTGCCATCGACATCCTCCGCCACGCGGTAGAGCGTCGCCTGTTTGTCCGCGCCCGGCCCCGGAAAGTGCGCGTCGGGAAACAGATGGCGCTGCGCCGCGAGTGCACCGAGTTCGGCCTTGATGCGGTCGAGAGAGGTCGCCGTAACAGCGCTTGCTCCCACAATCGCACGCACGCGGCTGCGCATAGCGTCGACCGCCTGCATCCGCTCCCGTGCGACCGGATTCATGTCACTACTTGCCCTTCAACGCGTAAGGCTTGCCCTGCCGCGCCAGGTACTCCTCCTCGCGGCCGAACGCATCGGGATCGCCGGGACGACCGTAGTAGTACGGGATAAGGGGGCGATGCACATCGTAGATACGCCGCAATTCGCCGATCGGTTCGTCGTGGTAATCGACCCGCAGGTCGACGTACGCATGAACATCCCAGTCGTAGACCAGCAGGCCGGCGGAGTGCTGGCCGCCGACCTGGCCGCCGGCGTCGCGACCGGCCTCCAGCGCCAGCAGCAGGCGCTCGTCGAGGTCGAGGCTGTCGGTTTTCGCCCAGGATTCGGCCATGGCATCGGCCGTCTTCGGGCTGGTCAGGTAATTGCCCATGGAAACCAGGTTCTTCTGCGTGATGGCGCCGGACCACACCTTGTTGTGGGCGCCGGTGCGGGCGGCGCTGTAGCCGTCGCGGTCGATCACGCAGACCTGTCGGTGCTCGATGCCCGGATCGCTCGCCGCGATTTGCGCGAGCACGGCCGGCGCCGCGTGGCCCTGCCGTAGCAGATTGAGACCGAGCGGGCCGAGGCGCGGATCGGTACGGGCCATCGTCACCACGATGCCTACGTTGGGCGCGATGAACGGGCAGCGCGCGCCCACCCCGATCGGATTGGTGGATATCGCCACTCCCAGGCGCCCGGTGCGCTGGCAGCGGCCGGCGATTGCAAATGTCATTCCTGCTCCTTGTCGAAACGGATCACTGCTGGGGAATCCCGGCAGCCTTCATGATTTTCCCGTACTTGGCGATGTCTTCCTTAATGAAGGCGCCGAACTGCTCTGGCGTGCCGCCGGCCACGTCCAGGCCGAGTTCCAGCAGCCGGCCGCTCAGATCGCCTGCCAGTTGCTTCTGCACTTCCGCGTTCAGGCGGTCGATGATATCGCGCGGGGTGCCAGCGGGCGCCAGCAGACCGATCCACCCCCGCAGCTCGAAGCCCTTCAGGCCCGCCTCGCTCATCGTCGGCAAGTCGGGCAGCACCTTCGAGCGCTGCGATGACGTCACCGCCAGCGCGCGCACCCGGCCCGTCTTCACGAGCGGCACCGCAGTCGGCGCCGGATCGAACATGAACTCGATCTGCCCTGATATCAGGTCGAGCGTCGCGGGCGCGCCGCCCTTGTAAGGCACGTGGACGATCTTGGTGCCCGTCATCATGGCGAACAGCTCGGACGTCATGTGCTGCGAGGCCCCGATGCCGGACGATCCATAGTTGAACTTGCCGGGATTCGCCTTCACCAGCGCGATGAACTCCTTGACTGACTTCGCGGGAACCGACGGATGCACGAGCAGCACGTTGGGCTGGTTCGCGATCAGGATGATCGGGGCGAGGTCGCGCAAGGGATCGTATGGCAGCTTTGCATACATGTTGGGTGAGGAGGCGATGGCGGCCGCGCTGCCCATCAACAGGGTGTAGCCGTCGGGTGCCGCTTTCGCCACGAAGTCCGTGCCGATGTTCCCGGCGGCGCCCGCCCGGTTGTCGACGATGAACTGCTGGCCGAAGGTATCGGCCAAGCGCTGGCCCGTCAGGCGCGCGACGGTGTCGATGCTGCCGCCGGCGGGATAGGCGACGACCATGCGGACGACCCTGGATGGATAGGGCTGGGCGGACGCGCCGGTGACGACGGCCAGAAGGACGGCAAAGGCGAGAACGGTTTTCATCGGAGGAACTCCTGTGTGGCACGGAACGCGGCGTCCTGGATCAAGCAAGTCCGATGCCGGCCGCATCGGCGCAACGGGCAGCGATGTGTCGTTCGATCACCGCAGTCAGCTCCCGCCCGGCACCCGCTTTATCTTAACTCAGTCGTAGCCGCGCGCGGCCGCTGCTGCGTCGAGTTGAGCGTCTTGCGGATGGAACTGGCTAGGAAGTCGCCCGCGCTGCCGAAGCTGTCCGTCCGCAGCGTGCGGTTGCGCACCGACGGCGGCAGCACGTAATCGGTCTTCTGCTGGAGAAAAAAACATCAACCTTCTCTACGCATCTGGGCATACATGTGCGCGTATTTCGCGACCTTGTCAGCATCGAGCGTTACGCCGATGCCCGGCCTGTCAGGCACCGCGAGTGTGCCCTGTGCGAAATCCGCCGTGGGTTCGTTGACGATGTCGTCGGCGATGGTCGTCGCATACGTCTGATTGCCGAGCGCCGCATTGGGTATTGTCGCCATCACATGCAAGTGCGCGAGTCCGGAGATCCCGAACTCCGGGCCCGCATGACGGCACACCTGGATATTCGCGAGCTGCGCCATCGCAGCCATTTCGCGCAGCGCCGTGATTCCGCCGACGCGATGTATGTCGGAGCAAATCGCATCAGCAAGCCTGCGGGTAATCGCGTCGTACGCGAGCCGGTTCGTATTAACGCCCTGGTCGATGCAAAGCGGGACCGTCGAAAGACGCGCAACGCGCTCGAATCCGTCGAAGTCCTCTTCGGTGACAGGCTGCTCGATCCAGTCGAGCCCAAGATCCTCCAGCGCACGGATTTCCTGCAGTGCCTGCGTCGCGCCCCATACGCCGTTCGCATCGCCGCGGATCAACGCATCCGCTCCGAGGGCTTCGCGCAATGCGCTCAAATCCGAGCGGTCGCGCTGCCTGCCGAGACCGATCTTGAGATAGTACACTCGAAAGCCCTGCCGCTTGAACTCGAGCGCGTCCTCCACCATCTCGCGCTGGTCCTTGCGATGGATCCACGCGAACATATCGACACGATCGCGCAACGCGCCTCCGAGCATGCGATGGAGGGGTTGCCCCGTCGCCTTCCCGACGATGTCCCACAGCGCGATGTCGATGCCCCCGAGCGCGTTGTTCGCGATATTCCGGTAGGCTTTCCATGTCATTGCCGTCAAACCGGTCTTCGACTGCAAATCGAGTGCGCGCTGGTGAAACAAATTGATCGCGAACGGGTCGGCGCCCACGAGCAGTGGCTCGAATTCCTTCACGATGAGCTGGTTGATCTCCGGCAGCGGGATTCCTGGCGCCTCCCCGATACCCACCACGCCCTCGTCTGTGAAAATCTCGATCAGCAGGGTCGACTTCGCGGAGTAGGTGCCCGTCCAGGTAACGTGAGTCTCTTTGAACGGTACCGCGAGCGGTGTGGTTCGAACGCTGGTTATTTTCACAATCGGATACCTGATGAAATGGTGAGTGACGCGAGCATGGCGCCGATAATTTCCATGATGTAACGACGGTCCGCAGTCACACTGCCGCAGAAGTTGCCTCGCACGGCGAGACATTCGTCGAGAGTGCTTCTCCGTTCACTCCAGCTGGATGTTTGCCTTACGGATCACATCGTTCCACTTGGCGACGTCGTTGCGGATGAACTCGGTGAACTCCGCCGGGCTCCCCGTTGCGAGCTCGCCCCCCTGCGCGAGCAGCCGCGACTTGATGTCCGGAAGATTGAAGATCCGCACCAGCTCCTGGTTGAGCCGTGTCACGAGTTCCTGCGGCGTGCCTGCGGGCGCCAGCACCCCGTACCACACGTAGACCTCATAACCCGGCACACCCGCTTCGATCATGGTCGGTACGTTGGGCAGTTCGGCCATGCGCGTCCTGCCGGTCGTCGCGAGCACTCGCAGGCGGCCCGACTGAAGATACGCCAGCGTCGACACGACGCTCTGGATGGCGACGTGCGAGCGCCCCGTCAGCAGTTCGGTCGTCGCCTCCGCCGGCCCCTTGAACGGGATATGAACGGTCTTGATGCCGGCGGTCGCGCTGAAAAGCTCCATGGCCAGATGGCTAGGCGAACCGAAGCCCGCCGTCGCGTAGTTGAGCTCCCCGGAGCGCGAACGCGCGATCGCAATCAACTGTTTGACGCTGGTCGCCGGAATCGACGGATGCACGGCCAGCACGCTCGCCGCGCGCACGCCCAGCGTGATCGGTGCGAAATCCTTCACCGGATCGTAGGGCGGGTTCTTGCGCAACCCGATCGTACCGAGACTACCGACCGACCCCATCAACAGCGTATAGCCATCCGGCGGCGCCTTGGCCACGTACGCCGCGCCCGTAACGCCACCCGCGCCAGGCCGATTCTCGACGATGACGGGTTGCCCCCAGCTTTCGGTGAGCTTCACCGCCAGCATCCGCCCGACGATATCCGTGCTGGCCCCAGGCGAAAATGGGGCGACGATGCGGATGGGCTTCACTGGGTAGGACTGTGCACGCACGCCTGCAGCAGACAGCAACGCGGTCGTGACCAGGACAGTGCAACGGATGCGGTGATTCATGTAGCCTCCTGAAAGAGCCCTCCGGTTATCTGATGTTTTTTTCGATCGCCCGCAGCCAACTCTCGCCCAGCACCCACTTCATCTTCGCTTCATCATAGCCGCGCGCGGCCATCGCCTGCGTGAGGTTCGGCAGCTTGCGGATGTCCTCCATGTCTTTCGGATAGGACTGATGGAGGAAATCGTCCACGCTGCCGAAGATGTCCGGGCGCAGCGTGCGATTGCGCACCGACTGCGGCAGGACCACGCCCGCCTTCTTGAAGCCCTCGACGTAATCGAGCCCGAGGCCGACGTGTTCGGCGCCCATGACCTTGATGAGGTGGTCCAGGTGCACCAGCATGTCCGCGAGCGCAGGTTCGTTGTTCTTCACGGTGCGCGGCAGCGCGTTCAACCCGATCGCACCATGCTTCTGCGCGACGAGCTTCAGCACTTCGTCCTTCTTGTTGCGGTCGTTCGCATTCACCGCGTAGGCGTTGGCGTGGGTGATGCAAGGCGACTTCGCAAGTTCTGCCGCCTCCAGCGAGGTCTGGTGTCCGGAATGCGAGAGGTCCAGCATCATCGGCAGTTCGTTGACGGCGGCGATGAGGTCCTTGCCGAGGTACGACAGCCCCGCGTTGCGGCGCTCGCCGCAACCATCGCCCATGAGGTTGGCGAAGGTGTAGCACAGGCCCAGGATGCGGAAGCCAAGCTCGTACATGATCCGCACGCGCTTGAGATCCTTTTCGATCATGTCGGACGCCTGGGTCACGAACAGCATCGCCACCTTGCCCGAGGCCTTGGCGGCGCGGATGTCCGCCGCCGTCTTCGCGTGCACGAGCAAGGGGCTCTTCTCGATCTTGGTCAGGCACATCTCGACGCGCTGGAGCACGACCTCCCAGCTCGCGTCGGACGCGACGCTGAGCAGACAAGCATCCACGCCGCCCTCGACCAGGCTCTGCGTGTACGGCTCGTCCAGCGTGTAGAGCGGCGTGAGGCCGTCCACGACCAGCGCGCCGCGGTGAAACTGCGCAGTGGCGGTGCTCATTGCGGCTCGAGCCCGGCCTGCTTGGCGAGGCGTCCCCATTTGGCGAGTTCGGCCACCATGTAGGCGGCCAACTGCTGGGCGTTGAGCGGCAGCGTTTCGAAGCCGGTCGGCGCGAGCCGCTTCTTGAAGTCCGGCTGCGCCGTGATCGCGAGCACCTCGCGGCTGAGCAGCTCGACGATGTCGGCCGGTAGGCCTTTCGGCCCGACCACGCCCTGCCAGGACCGGATCTCGGCGAAATCGGGGATGGTCTCCTTCACCGTCGGGACGTCCGGCAGCTCGGGAGCGCGCCGGTCGGTGGTCATCGCGATCGCGCGCACGCGGCCGCTGCCGATGTGGGTGGCCGCGGTCGCGAAATCGGAACAGCTCGTCGTGATCTGTCCCGCGATCAGCTCGGTAATGGCCTGCGGGCTGCTCTTGTAGGCGACCTGCGTGAGGTCGATGCCGGTCTTGTGGCGCAGCGACTCCATGCAGATCGTCGAGGTTCCGCTCGGCGTGCCATAGGTGAGCTGCCCGGGCCGCGCTTTGGCGACGGCCACGAACTCACGGATGGTCTTCACCGGCAATGAGGGATGCACGACGATGACAAAGGGCACGCCCCCGACGCCCGCCACCGGGGTGAAATCTCGGATCGGGTCGTAGGTGATGCCCTTCATCAAAAATGGTGCCTGCGAGTGCGTGCTCGTCGTCGCCACCATCAGCGTGTAGCCGTCGGGCGCTGCCTTCGCGGTGAACTCCGCGGCGATCGAGCCGTTGGCGCCGACCCGGTTGTCGATCAGGAAGGTCGCGCCCTTGAATCGCTCGGTCAGGCCCGCGACCAGCAGCCGCGCCGAGTTGTCCGTCGCGCTGCCGGCGGCGAAGGGCACCACCAGGCGCACGGGTTTCTGCGGGTAGCCCTGCGCGAAAGCCTGACCGGTCAGGGCAAGGAGCACGGCGGTCGTGAGGATGCGGGTCATGAAGGTCTCCAGGAAAGGCAAACGAAAGGGTCGGACTTAGTCCTCTTTGGCGCCGGCGATCTGGACGACCTTCGCCATACGCTCGAAATCGACAGCGAGCATCTTGTTCATCTGCTCCGGCGTCAGCGCGCGGACTTCGATCCCCTGCTTCGCCAGGCGGTCCGCCACCTCCGGGTTGCGGAGCTGCTTGCCGATTTCCATGTTCATGCGCTCGACGATCTCGCGCGGCGTTGCGACCGGCGCCAGCAGGCCCAGCCAGGAATCGAATTCGTAACCGCGCAGGCCGCTCTCGGACAGCGTCGGCAGGTCGGGCAGGAACTTGCTGCGCGTGGCGGTGGTGATGCCCAGCAGGCGCACGCGGCTGTCGTTCGCGAACGGCATGACGGCGATGTTCGCCCCGATCATCGCGCCGCCGCGACCCGACATGACTTCGAGCACCGCGTCTCCCGTGCTCTTGAAGGGCACGTGCAGCATGTCGATGCCGGCCAGGTTGACGAGCAGCGCCATCGACAGGTGCGTGGCGCTGCCCTTGCCCGCGGAGGGGTAGGTCAGGCCGGGCTTCGCTTTCGCAAGCTGGATGAATTCGCCGACGTTTTTCACGCCCAGGGACGCCGGCACCATCATGATGTAGCCGGTTCTGCCCACCGACGCGACCGCCGTGAAATCCTTCAGCGGGTGGTACTGCAGGTTCGAATACACGGAACCGTTGATGTTGTGGCTGTTGGCCGCGATCAGGAAGGTGTAGCCATCAGTGGGGCCCCGGGCGACCGCCAGGGTGCCGATGGTGCCGCCAGCGCCGGGCCTCGATTCGATGATGACCGGCTGGCCGAGCGCCGCCGAAAGTTCGTTTTGCATGGCCCGCATCATGGTGTCGAGCACGGAGCCCGTCCCGAACGGCGCGACGAGCCGCACCGGCTTCGCGGGCCAGGCCTGCGCGCCCGCGACCGCCGGGAGCAGCGCGGCGACCGCCAGAACCGCCCCCTGCATGCACTTTCCCTTCGCGAGCATCATCATGATCGTCACCCCACCAGTGTCTTGAACGTGCGGAACCAGTTGCCGCCCATGATGCCGGCGACCTGGGCTTCGGAGTACTTGCGGTCGAACAGTGTCTGCGTCAGGTTCGGCAGCTCGCGGATCTGCGTCAGGCCTTCCGGATAGCTGAGCGTCAGGAACTCGTCCACCGTGCCGAAGACGTCCGGCCGCAGCGTCCGCCAGCGCTTCGAGGCCGGCAGGATCTGCCCGCTCGCCTTGTAGGCGGCGACGAAATCACAGCCGAAGCCGACGTTATGCGGGCCGATCAGCTTCGCATAGTAATCGATGTGGTCGGCGATATGGTTCAGCGTGGCATCCTGCGGCCACACCGTCTTGGCGAGACCGCACACGCCCAGCATGCCGCCCTTGGCGACGATGGCCTTCGCCGTTTCGTCGGTCGTGTTGCGGTCGTTCGCGTTCAGTCCGTAGGCATTCGAGTGCGTGCACACCGGCGCGCGGGCGAGCGGCACGGCCTCCGCGCGCGTGCGGTGCCCGCAGTGCGAGAGATCGAGCCACATCGGCAGACGGTTCACGACATCGATCAGTTCGCGGCCGAGGAAGGACACGCCGGCGTCGCGCCGCTCGCCGCAGCCGTCGGCGTGCAGCGTGCCGCCGGTATAGGCGAGCCCGCAGATGCGCAGTCCCAGCCGGTACAGCAGCTCGACCCGGTACAGCTCCTTCTCGATGAACGAGGAGCCCTGCGTGCCGATCACGATCGCGAGTTTGCCCGCGGTCTTGGCCTTGAGGATGTCGTCGGCGGTCAGCGCCAGCGTGAGCAGCGGGCTTTTCTCGATCTTCTGCAGCCCCAGCTCGAAATTGCGCAGCACCGTTTCCCACTCGTCCTCGGTGCCGAAGGTGACGTTGGCGACGTTGACGCCGCCCTCCAGCGCCTGCTGCGCGTACGGCTCGTCGATCAGGTAATAGAGCGACAGGCAGTCCCACACCAGCGTGGACTGGTGGAAGGCCCTGGCCTTGTCACCAGCGAATATTTTCGGTTCAGGCTGGGCAATGGCGTTCATCGTCCGGGGCTCCAGAGTATCGTCACAGCGGCCTCATTGCGGTACCACGCCCATCTTGTTGAACAAGGTCTTCCATTTGAGTCCGCTCGCCTTCAGGTATTCAGCATATTCCGCCGGTGTGCTGCCGATGGCATCGGCACCCAGTGCCTGCATGCGCTCGCGGAAGTCCGCGCTCTGGGCGATCGCCGTGATTTCCCGGTACAGGCGGTCAACCAGCGCTTTGGGGGTGGCCACCGGCACCATGATGCCGTAGACGCCGGTCGCCGCGTCGTAGCCCGGCACGGTTTCACCCACCGTCGGCAGGTCCGGCATGATGGGCGTGCGTTTCGGGCCCGTTACCGCCAGCGCGCGAATACGGCCGGACTTGATCAGCGGAATCGCCGACGCGAGGCTCGGCGGATAGATCGGAATCTCGCCGCTCATCAGGTCCGTCACGGCCTGCGAGGTCGCCTTGTACGGAATCTCCTCGAGGTCGATGCCCGCCATGGACTTCAGCAACTCCAGCGTCAGGAAGGCGGAACTGCCACGGCCGGACGAGCCGTAACGCAACGCCCCCGGTTTGGCTTTGGCCAGCGCGATGAGTTCCTTGATCGACGTCGCCGGCACCTTGGGATTCACCGCGATGACGTTCTGCGTCAGCACCAGCAGCGTCACCGGCGCCAGATCCTTCGGATCGAAGGGCAACTCCTTGTACAACAGCGGGCTGACGACGAGGCTCAGCGTCCCCATCAGCAGCGTATGGCCGTCCGGATTCGCGCGCGCCACGATGGCGTTGGCGATGCCGCTGTTCGCACCCTCGCGGTTCTCGATCACCACCTGCTGGCCAAGGCGTTCCGTCAGCTTGATGCCGAGCGTCCGCGCGGTGATGTCGGTCGTCGTGCCCGGCGTGAAGCCGACTACGATGCGGATCGGTTTCGTCGGAAAGGCCTTCGCGGCATCCTGCGCCGCGGCCGGCGACAGCAGCGCCAGCGATGCCACCGCGGCTGCGCCTGCGTTAGTCAGGAAGGTTCTCATCATGTTCGCACTCCTTTACGTTCCAGCGGCTTCACCGATGACGATGGGATTGGACTCCTTGGGCACGAAGCGCCTGAGCTCGCCCAAGCATTCTTTTTTGAGGATATCGCAGGCCTGCGCGGCGACTTCGCCGGGCAGATCGCCGAATTCGCCGCTGCGCACGATCAGGTAGAGCTGCCGCGTGAACCGGGTCTCGGGAAACGCCCGGACGCGGACACCCGCGGTGCGCGCATGCGCCTGCAGCAGGCAGAGCGGCGTGGCGATCGCCCAGCCGAGGCCGGCGGCCACCATCGCCACCAGCGCATCGGAGGCATCGACCTCGAGCGACTGCGGCGCGCGCACGCCGAGCCTGCGCAGGTGGCGCTCGATCTGGGCCCCGATCTGCGAGCGCGCCGAAAAACGGATCAGCGGATAACGGGCCGCCAGCTGCTTGAGGTCCCCGCCCGCGTCCGCCGCGCTCCAGCCCGGCGGCGTCACCAGCACAAAAGGTTCGTTGAGGAGCGGGTAATGATCGAGACCGTCGACATCGTCCATGGCGTCGCCGGTGATGATCATGTCGAGCTGGCGCGACAGCAGCCCCTGCACCTGGTCGTGCGTGAGGCCGGAGCGGAAGGACAGGCGGGTGGTGGTGTCGAGCAGGCGGCGGATCAGGCTGGGCCCGATGGTGGAGGCGAGCGAGTCGATGATCCCCAGCCGCAGTTCCTGCACCTTGCGGCTGCCGGCCTGGCGCACCACCGTCGCCAGCATCAGCGCGTCGTCCACGATCGGCGCCGCATGCCGCTGCAGCAGACGCCCGGCCGGCGTCAGCGCCAGCGGTCGTTGCGAGCGGTCCAGCAGCACGGTACCGAGCATGTCTTCCAGTTGTCTCACGGCCTGCGACACCGCGGACTGGGTCAATCCCAGGCGGCGCGCGGCCTGCGTCATGCTGCCGGTGGCGCCCACCGCGAGAAAGGCGCGCAGCGCCGGCAGGTCCAGCGGCAGGTGCTGTGCATCCCGGCGCCCGGCCATCATGCACCGCCGGGGACGATCAGCGGGAACATGGGGCGGATGACGCCGGGCTCACAGCGGGACAAAGTGTAGACACTGGAAAGCACACCCACATCGACTGGACCGTTACATTAGCAGAACTAATACTCTTGTGTAATGAGGCTTATCATCCGCGCACCGGGGTGCAGCCGAGTATCGCCAATTGCACAAGGCCCGTGCATTCCGGCATCCTGCGACTATCGTCATCATTAGGCAACTTTATTGTATTGCGGCGTATTCCTGATGCAGCCCCCTGCGCCATTGACGCTGCACGGCAAACTTGATTTGATGCTAGCCCCATGAAGTATTCCATTTTCTCGCTCGCGCGCCAGGCCCTCGGCTACCACGAAGGCTGGACCCGCGCGTGGCGCAGCCCGCAACCGAAGCCCGAATACGACGTCGTGATCGTCGGCGGCGGTGGCCACGGCCTCGCCACCGCCTATTACCTGGCGAAGCATCACGGCATCAAGAATATCGCCGTCATCGAAAAGGGCTGGCTCGGCGGCGGCAATACCGGCCGCAACACCACCATCGTGCGCTCCAACTACTACCTGGAGCCGAACGCGCATTTCTACGAGCATTCGCTGAAGCTGTGGGAAGGCCTCTCGCAGGACCTGAACTACAACGTCATGTTCAGCCAGCGCGGCGTGCTGAACCTCGCGCACTCCTTCGCCGACCTCGACGGCTACGCGCGCCGCGCGAATGCGATGCGCGCCAACGGCATCGATGCCGAACTGCTCGACCGCGAACAGGTGACGCGGCGGGTGCCGCTGCTGGACACCTCGCCGTCGGCACGCTTTCCGATCATGGGCGGGCTGCTGCAGCCGCGCGGCGGCACGGCGCGGCACGACGCCGTGGCCTGGGGCTATGCGCGAGCGGCTGACAGCCTCGGCGTGGACATCATCCAGCAGTGCGAAGTGACCGGCTTCCAGCGCAGCGGCAATCGCATCACCGCCGTGGAAACCACCAGGGGCACGATCCGCGCGAAGAAATTCGGCCTCGCTGTCGCCGGCCATTCCGGACAGGTCGCGGCACTGGCCGGGCTGCGGCTGCCGATCGAAACGCACGTCCTGCAGGCGCTGGTGTCGGAACCGGTGAAGCCCATTCTGGACACCGTCGTCACCTCCGGCGCGGTGCATTTCTATATCAGCCAGTCCGACAAGGGCGAACTCGTCACCGGCGGCGACATCGACGGCTACAACTCCTACGGCCAGCGCTCCAACCTGCCGATCCTGGAACACGTGGTGCAGGCGATGCTGGCGCTGTTTCCCGCCTTCTCACGGCTGCGCATGCTGCGGACCTGGGGCGGCGTGATGGACATGAGCGTGGACGGCAGCCCCATCATCGGCAAATCGCCGATCGACAACCTCTACCTCAACTGCGGCTGGTGCTACGGCGGCTTCAAGGCCACCCCGGCCTCCGGCTGGTGCTTCGCGCATACGGTGGCCCACGACGCCCCGCACGCCCTGAACGCCGCCTTCACGCTGGACCGTTTCGAACGCGGCGCCACCCTCGATGAACGCGGCGGCGGGCCGTACGCGTGGGTGCATTAGTGCAAATGCGGGATTCGAGATTCGGGATTAGGGATTTGAAACCCAATGAATTCGGGATTTGGGATTTGGGATTTAGGATTCGAAACCGAATGGCGTGGCGAACGCTTGCGGCTTTGTTTTCCAATCTCAAATCCCCAATCCCCAATCCCGCCTTATGCTCTTAATCCCCTGCCCCCACTGCGGCGCCCGCGACTACACCGAGTTCACCTACGGCGGTGACGCGAACGCGCTGCGCCCGGCGGACCCCGCCGCTGTGAGCCAGCAGGTGTGGTCGGATTCCGTCTACGTCCGCAACAACCCGCGCGGCCCGCACTGGGAACTGTGGCAGCACGGCACGGGCTGCCGGCAATGGATTGCTGTGCACCGCAACACTTACACCCACGACGTGCTGGAAGCGCTGACGATGGACGACTTCCGCGCGCGCGCCGCGGCGGAGCCGGTGTCATGACCCAGCCACTCCGTCTCGCCACCGGCGGGCTCATCGACCGCGCGCAACGCATCGCCTTCACCTTCAATGGCCAGAAGCTGGAAGGCTGCGCGGGCGACACGCTGGCCTCGGCGCTCGTCGCCAACGGCGTGCAACTGATCGGCCGCAGCTTCAAGTACCACCGCCCGCGGGGCTTGGTCGCCGCCGGCGCGGAAGAACCGAACGGGCTGGTGCAGCTTGGCACCGGCGCCGGCACCGAACCCAACCTGCGCGCCACCCAGATCGTGCTGCGCGACGGGCTCGTCGCGGCCAGCCAGAACTGCTGGCCCTCGGTCGGCTTCGACCTGCAGGCCGTCAACAACATCTTCTCGCGCTTCCTGCCCGCCGGCTTCTACTACAAGACCTTTATGTGGCCGGCCTCGCTGTGGCTCACCTACGAGCACGTCATCCGCCACGCCGCCGGCATGGGCAAGTCCGCCCGCGAACCCGATCCCGACCGCTACGCCCACCATCACGCGCACTGCGACGTGCTGGTCGTCGGCGGCGGCCCGGCGGGTCTGGCCGCGGCACTCTCGGCCGGCCGTGCCGGCGCGCGCGTCATCCTCGTGGAGCAGGATTTCCGGCTCGGTGGCGCGCTGTTGCATGAGCGCGCGGACATCGCCGGTGAGCCCGCGCTCAACTGGGTGGACGCCGCGGTGGCCGAACTCGCCGCCCTGCCGGAGGTGACGCTGCTCGCCAGCACCACGGCTTTCGGCTACTTCGACCAGAATTTCCTCGGCCTGCTGGAACACACGCATGCGACGGACCGTCTGGCGCCCCGCCAGCGGCTGTGGAAAGTGCGTGCGAAGGAAGTCGTGCTCGCCACCGGCGCACTCGAACGTCCGATGCCGTTCGCGAACAACGACATCCCGGGCATCATGCTGGCCGGCGCCGCGCGCGCCTACGCCAACCGTTACGGCGCCCGCGCCGGCAAACGTGCGGTCGTGTTCGCCAACAACGACTCCGCCTACGCTGCGGCGCTCGACCTGCACGCCTCCGGCATCGAGATCGCCGCCATCATCGACGTGCGTGAAGGCAGTTTCGGCTACGCGGTGCAGCAGGCCGCCCGCGCCGGCCTCCCCGTACGCTTCAACCATGCCGTGGTTCGCGCGCATGGCCGCCGGCGGGTCACCGGCGTCGATGTGGCGGGCATCGCCTCATCGAGCCGCGCCGAGCGCATCGCCTGCGACCTCGTGCTGACGTCCGGCGGCTGGAACCCGGCCGTGCACCTGCACACCCAGGCCAAGGGCAAACTGCGCTTCGATGACGCGCTGGCCGCCTTCGTGCCGGACACCGCCACGCAACGCGTGCGCTCGGCGGGCGCGGGGCGCGGCACCTTCACGCTCGCGGAAGGGCTTGCCGAGGGCTTTGCCGCCGGCGCCGAAGCCGCGCGCATGGCTGGCTACGGCGAGGTGCCCGTACCCACCACGCCCGACACCTCTCCCGATCATTCGGCGCCGCTCAAGGCGTACTGGCTGCCGCATGCAGCCGTGACACGCGGCGAGAAGTGCTTTCTCGATTTTCAGAACGACGTGACCGTCGCCGACCTGCGCCTCGCCGCGCGCGAGGGCTACACCTCCGTCGAGCACGTCAAGCGCTACACGACGCTCGGCATGGGCACCGACCAGGGCAAGCTGAGCAACATCAGCGGCCTGGGCGTGTTGTCGGACGTGCTGGGCGCGACCATCCCCGCGATCGGCACCACCACCTTCCGCGCCCCCTACACGCCCATCACCTTCGGTGCGATGGCCGGCACCGAAACCGGCGAGCACATGGCGCCCGTGCGCCGCTCCGCCATGCACGAGTGGCACCAGCAGGCCGGCGCACCGTTCGTCACCGCAGGGCTGTGGCTGCGGGCCCAGATGTATCCCAACCGCCATGAGGCCGATCTCGCCTGCATCAACCGCGAAACCAACGCGGTGCGCGGCGGTGTTGGCATCGTGGACGTCTCCACGCTCGGCAAGATCGACCTCCAGGGGCCGGATGCGGCGGAATTCCTCGAGCGCGTCTACGCCAACCGCTGGAAGTCGCTGGCCGTCGGCAAGCTGCGTTACGGCGTCATGCTGCGCGAGGACGGCATGGTCTTCGACGACGGCACCACCACCCGCATCGCCGACCAGCGCTACCTGATGACCACCACCACTGCCAACGCGGTGCGCGTCATGTCGCACCTCGAATACTGCCTGCAGGTGCTGTGGCCGACACTCGACGTCTACTGCACCTCGGTCACCGACCACTGGGCGGCACTGGCCCTCGCCGGCCCGAAATCGCGCGCGGTACTGGAGAAGCTCGCGCCCACCGAAGACTGGTCGAACGCCGCGCTGCCGCACATGAGCTATCGCGCCGCCACCCTGGCCGGCATCCCGGCGCGCGTGTTCCGCCTGTCCTTCTCCGGCGAAATCTCCTACGAGATCAACGTCGCCGCCGATCACGGCGAAGCGATGTGGCGCGCGACGCTCGACGCCGGTTACGAGCACGGCATCACCCCCTACGGCACCGAGGCCATGGGTGTGCTGCGGATCGAGAAAGGCCACGTCGCCGGCAACGAACTGGACGGCCGCACCACCGCCGACGACCTCGGTCTCGGTCGCATGGTGAAGACCGACCGCGACTTCATCGGCCGCACCGCACTCACGCGCCCGCTGCTGGCGGCGCCGGACCGCAAGCAACTGGTGGGCGTCGTGCCGCTCGACGGCAAGACCGCCATCCCGCGCGGCGCGCAACTGATCGTGGACCTCGACCGGGTGGCGCCCCTGCCCATCGACGGCCATGTGACCTCGACCTGCTACAGCCCGACGCTGGGCCAGCCGATCGCACTTGCCCTGTTGAAGGGCGGCCGCGAACGCCACGGCGAGGTCCTGTGGGCGTACGCGCCGGTAGCGGATGTCCAGTTACAGGTGCGGGTCACCGACCCCGTCTTTGTCGATCCTGCCGGAGAACGCGTCCGTGGCTGAAACCGAATCCCTGCGCCGGCACGCGCTGACTGCCATTTACCGGCCGCGGCACTTTGGCCGCGAACCGGACGCGCCCGCCATTGCGCTCGCGGTACGTCCGGCCGTCGGCATCCTGTCGCTACGGGGCCACGCACGCGACGCCCCATTCCTGGCGGCGGCGGAACGTGCGCTCGGCATAGCCCTCACGACGGAGATCGGCGCCGTCGCCGCCGCGCCCGGCGGCCAGGTGTTCGCGCTGAGCCCCAGCGAATGGTGGCTCGTCAGCAGCGGCGCCCCCATGGCCGAACTGCCGGCACTGCGCACCATCGACCTGTCCGAAGGGCGCACGGTGATGCGCCTCGCCGGCCCGCGCGCGCGGGACGTGCTGGCCAAGGGCTGCGGCCTCGACCTGCATCCGTCCGCCTTTGCCGCCGGCCGCTGCACCCAGACGCCGGTCGCGCACATCGGCTGCGTGCTTCACCAGGTGGACGCAACGACTTGGGACTTCTACGTGCCGCGCAGCTACGCGCGCCATTTCTGGGAATGGCTGACCGACGCCGCCTCCGAATTCGGCGGCGAAGTCCTCGAACCGCGCGCCTGACGGTACGGCCGTATAATTTTGCGGTCGCACCGGGTTTTACGGACCCGGCGTTTTCCATTCCTTTCCTATTTCTCCAGGAGCCCGCATGTCCGCTCGCGCCTCGCGCTGGATGACCGCGTTGCTGTTCGTCGCCACGGGCGCCGGCGTTCAGGCGCAGACCTTCCCGACCAAGCTGATCCGCGTCGTGGTGCCGTTCGCGCCCGGCGGCAACGTGGAGTTCGTGGTGCGCACCATCGCGCCCAAGATGGCCGAACGCCTCGGTCAGCAACTGATCATCGACCACCGGCCGGGTGCCGGCGGCGCGATCGGCACGGAGATCGTGGCGCGCGCGCCCGCCGATGGCTACACGCTGCTGTTCGTGGGCTCCGCGCACGTCATCAACCCGGCGATGATCAAGAGCCTGCCGTACGACACGATCCGCGATTTCACGCCGATCGGCATCGCCGTCGACGTGCCCACGACCCTGGTCGTGCATCCGTCGCTGCCGGTGAAGAACGTGAAGGAGCTGATCGCCCTGATGAAGAAGCGCCCGGGTGCGCTCAACTATGCATCAACCGGCCCGGGAACCTCGCCGCACATGCTGATGGAGATGTTCCTGCTGATGTCGGGCACCACGGCCACGCATATTCCCTACAAGGGCGCGGCTCCGGCGATGGTCGATCAGATGGCCGGGATGGTCGAGCTGGGCTTCACCACCGGCATCGGACCCTCGCTGGACGCGGCACGCACCGGCAAGCTGCGGGCGCTCGCCGTGTCTACGGCCGAGCGCTATGCAGCG
>CAZXNF010000010.1:0-2352 GCA_964641785.1 uncultured Streptomycetaceae bacterium
TCGATCTACGACGCCGCCCAGCGCTACCGCGCGGAAGGCGTGCCGCTGGTGGTGGCCTATGCGCTGGCGGGTAGCGTGTTGAAGGATCTGTCGCGCGAGCCGCTGGGCGAGGACAGGCAGGGCGCGCCGGTGTACCTCAGGGAACTGTGGCCGGACGCCGCCGAACTCGCGCGCTTGGCCGATACCGCGCTCGATGCGCCGCTGTACACCCGGTCCTACGCCTCGCTGTATGACGGCAGCACGCAGTGGCAGCAGCTGGCGCACGCGCAGGGACCGCGTTTCCCGTGGAATCCGTCGAGCACCGTGATCCGCCGGCCGCCGGAGTTCGTGGCTTTCGACGCGGGCGCGGACGCCGCCCCGCAGGACCTGCGCGGGGCGCGCATCCTCGCGCTGTTCGGCGACGACGTGACCACCGAACATGTGTCGCCGATGGGGCCGCTGCCCGCCGGTACGCAGGCGGCCGACTACCTGCAGTCGCTGGGCGTGCCGGTCGAACAGCTGGGCACCTACGCCGGCCGCCGGCTGGTGGCGGACGTCATGCTGCGCGGCACCTTCGCCAGCCCGCATTTGCTTAACGCGTTGACGCCGGGCCTGCCGGGCGGCTCGACCCTGCACCAGCCGGAAGGCGCGCGCTTGTCGATCTACGACGCCGCCCAGCGCTACCGCGCGGAAGGCGTGCCGCTGGTGGTGGTGGCCGGCGCGCGCTACGGCACCGGTTCCTCGCGCGATTGGTCGGCGAAAGGCCCGCGTGGCCTCGGCGTGAAGGCAGTGCTCGCGGTGTCTTTCGAGCGGCTGCATCGGGCCAACCTGGTGGCGGCCGGTGTGCTGCCGCTGCGCTTCGCGGATGCGTCCGCCCGCGCGGCCTTCACCGGCGCGGAGGCCATCGAAGTATCCGGCATCGCCGGCTTGCACCAGACCCGCACGGAAGTTGCTGGTCGTGTCCGCTGTCCGGACGGGCGCGTCTGGACGCTGCCGCTGATCGCAGACCTGGAAACGCAGCAGGAAGTCGCGCATTTCCGCGCCGGTGGCACCTACCGTTACCTGCTGCGCGAGTGCATGCACAATCCCCCCGTCGCGACCGTTGCCAGTTGAAGGATGGCGCGCGATGTTCAACCCTGACAACCGGAGTCTCAGCCGCATGAATCCCCGCCGCCGCATTCCTCTGGCCCTCGCGCTGCTCGGCGCGCTCGCGCCCGCCTACGCGCAAAGCCCGCAGAAGTATCCCGCCAAGCCCATCCGTCTGGTGCTGCCGTTTCCGCCGGGGGGCAGCACGGACATCATCGCGCGCGTGGTGGGGCAGAAGCTCACCGAGGCCTGGGGCCAGCAGGTAATCATCGACAACCGGCCCGGCGCCGGCGGCAACGTTGCCGCGGAGTTCGTGGCGCGCGCCGCACCGGACGGCTACACGCTGTTCCAGGCCAATGTCGCCAACGCCATCGGCGCGGGTCTGTATCCCAAGCTCAACTACAGCCTGACCAACGACTTCGCGGCCGTGAGCCAGCTCGCCACCACGCCGTACGTGCTGCTCTCGCATCCCAGTGTGCCGGCCAAAAACGTGCGCGAGCTGATCGCGCTGGCCAAGGCGCGGACGGGGCAACTGAACTACGCGTCGGCCGGCGCGGGTAGCGCGACCCATCTGTCGGGCGAGTTGCTGAAGAGCATGGCCGGCATCGACATCGTGCACGTGCCCTACAAGGGGACGGGGCCCGCGGTCACGGCGCTGCTGTCGGGCGAGGTGGACCTGTATTTCGCGACGGTGCCGGCGGCGGCGCCGATGGTAAAGGCGGCGCGGCTGCGCGCGCTGGGGGTGAGCAGCGCCAGGCGGGCGGCGCTGATGCCCGACGTGCCGGCGATCGCCGAAGCCCTCAAGGGCTACGACACCGGCACCTGGCATGGTGTGCTGGCGCCCGTGGCCACACCCAAGGAGATCGTGCAGCAGCTGAGCACCGAGATCATCCGCATCCTCAACGCGCCCGACGTGCGCGAGAAGTTGGTCGCGCAGGGGCTCGATCCGGTGGGCGATACGCCGGAGCAGTTTGCCGCTTTCCTGCGTGCCGAAATCGCCAAGTGGGCCAAGGTGGTGAAGGCCTCCGGCGCGCGGCCCGACTGACGGTGCGTGCCCCGCAGTTTTCCCATGTCCGTAAATAACCAGGAGTTGCCATGAAACTCGAGCAGGCTTTTGCTGCAATTGCACTGACCGTCGCCGGCATCGCTGCGGCCCAGGACTATCCGACGCGGCCGATCCGCGTAATCGTTCCCTACGCGCCGGGCGGCGGGTCCGACGCGGTCGCCCGCATCGTCGGACAGAAACTCGCCGAAGGGCTCGGCCAGAGCGTGGTGGTGGACAACCGC
>CAZXNF010000010.1:2362-20790 GCA_964641785.1 uncultured Streptomycetaceae bacterium
GCGCGACGCCGGACGGCTACACGCTGCTGATGTCCGATACACCGCATACGATCAACCCCAGCCTGTTCAGCAAGGTGCCCTACGACGTCAATCGGGACTACACCCCGATCTCGCTCGCGGCCTCGTCTTCGCTGGTGCTGGTGGCACACCCGTCGGTATCCGCGCAAACCCTGCAGGCGTTCATTGGACTTGCCAAGGCGCAACCCGGCAAGATCACGATCGGTTACGGTGGTGCGATCACGCAGATCGTGGGCGAACTGCTGAAGCTGCGGACCGGGATCGACCTGACGGCGGTTCCCTACAAGGGCACCGGGCCGGCCGTGGCGGATCTGATCGCCGGCCAGATCCAGACGGCCGTCTCCACGATGCCCGCGGCGGTGCCGCAGATCAAGGCGGGCAAACTGCGGGCGCTGGGGGTATCCACGCGCAAGCGTACCGCCGGGGCGCCCGACATTCCCACCTTCGAGGAGCAGGGCGTGAAGGATTTCGACGCGGCGAACTGGTACGGGTTTCAGGGGCCGGCCGGACTGCCGGCGCCGGTCTTGAAGCGCCTGGCCGCGGAGATCGTGCGCGCGGTGGCGCAGGCGGAGGTGCGGGAACGTTTTGTTAACCTCGCCCTCGATCCGGTCACGATGGCCCCGGCGGAGTTCAAGGCTTACATCGCCGCTGAGGTGAACAAATGGGCCGCCGTCGTCAAGGCGGCAAACCTCAAGGTGGACTGAGCGTCATGGCCGTGACGATCATCGGCGCCGGTATCGTCGGCGTCGCCGCCGCCATCTACCTGCAGCGGGAGGGCCACGCGGTCACGCTGATCGATGGCAGCGCGCCGGGCGAGGGTACCTCGTTCGGCAACGCCGGCTCGCTCGCGCCGGGCTCGATCATTCCCCTCGCGCTGCCGGGCACGATCCGGCAGGTGCCGAAATGGATCATCCACCCGCTCGGACCGCTGTCACTGTCCTGGCGGAAGTTGCCCGGGCTCACGCCGTGGTTTTTCCATTTCTGGCGCGCCTGCAACCCACGGACGGTCGCGCGGACCGCTGCGGCCATGCGCTCGCTGAACGGCCCGTCCGTAGACCGTTATACGGATCTGCTGGCCGGCGCGGGTGCGTCCGAACTGCTGGTGCACGACTCGGGAATTACGGTTTACCGCAGCGAACGCAGTTTCGACGGTAGCGCCTGGGCCCGCGGCGTACGTGCCGACAATGGCGTGAAGATCGAACTCCTCGATGCGGCTACGATCGGCGCGCGGGAGCCTGCGCTGGATCCCGGGTATCGCTGGGGATTCACGCTTCCCGAAGGGGGATACGTACGCAACCCGGGCCGCGTGGTGCAAGCCCTGGCCCGTCATTTTGTCGCCCGCGGCGGTACGCTGGTCACTGCGGTGGTGCGGGATTTCGTGCGTGCGGAGGGGCGTGTGAAGGCGCTCGTCACCGATCGGGGCGAGATTCCCGTCGACCTGCTCGTGCTTGCCGCCGGTGTGGGGTCGCGCGCGCTGGCCGCGAAGCTGGGCGTGCGCGCGCCGCTGACGTCGGAGCGTGGCTACCACATCCAGATTCCCGCGCCGGCGGTGACGGTCCGTCATCAGGTCGCGGACGGTGACCTCCGCTTCGTCGCGACGCCGATGGAGGGCGGCTTGCGCATTTCCGGGACATCGGAATTTTGCGGCATCGACGCGCCGCCCAACTGGGCGCGGGCGGCGGCGTTGGGGCGGCTCGCACCGCGCTTGCTGCCGGGAATCAAAACCGAACCGCACAGCCGCTGGGCAGGGCATCGGCCTTCGACGCCGGACGGGCGGCCATACATTGGTGCGGTGCCCGGGCTCGCACGCCTGTTTCTCGCTTACGGACACGGTCATTGGGGCCTGATGGCCGCCCCGGCAACGGGGCAGGTGATCGCCGATCTGGTCGCCGGCCGCCCGCCGCGCATCGACCTCGCACCGTTTCGCCCGGATCGATACTGAACACCACTCGCTTTATTGGAGACAGTCATGCCCGAAGGACAAGTCGTACTGATGGCCGTTGGTGATACCGGCCCCTTCCACGCGCCGGCCGACGCCTACGGCACGCTGGTGAAGCCCATCCTCGCCACGGCGGACATCCGCTTCGCGCAGGCGGAGCGGCTGTATTCGGAGCGCGGCACGCTGCAGGTGCACGCTGAGATTCCGAACGCGCGGCTGCAGCCCGAGCTGGCCGCCGTGTTCGGCGACTGCGGCTTCGACGTGGTGTCCGTAGCGGGCAACCATGCGCTGGACTGGGGCGAGGAGGCCTTCTTCGACACCATCGCCTGCCTGGAGGCGCAGGGCTGCAGGACGGTGGGTGGCGGCCGCAACCTCGCGGAAGCACGCCGCCCGGTGGTGATCGAGCGCAAGGGGGTGAAGGTCGCCTTCCTCGCCTACTGCTCCATCCTCAACCACGGCTTCGCCGCCGGCCCGAACAAGGCGGGCGTGGCGCCGGTGCGCGTGCACACCTATTACGAAGCGGTGGAATACCAGCCGGGCATTCCGCCGCGGGTGGTGACCATCCCCTACGAGGAAGACATCGCCGCCATGCAGGCGGACATCGCCGCGGCGAAGCAGATCGCCGATACGGTCATCGTGTCGCAGCACTGGGGCATCCATTTCGTGCCCAAGGTGATCGCGGGCTATGAAGTGACGGTCGCGGAGGCCGCCTTCGCGGCCGGCGCCGATCTTGTACTCGGCCATCACCCGCACGTGCCCAAGGCGATCGGCGTGCACGACGGCAAGGTGTGCTTCTACAGTCTGGGCAACTTCATCATGTCGCGGCCCGAACGCAGCCCTGAGCAGGCGGCGCATTTCGAGAAGCATCACGGCGTGAAGCTCGATCCGGACTATCCGCGGCTGGCCTACGGCGTGGATGCGAAGCGCACGCTGATCGCCAAGGCGGTACTGACGGCGCACGGCCCGGCCCGGGTGTCCTTCCTGCCGGCGCAGGTGGACAAGCAGTTGCGTCCCGAAGTGCTGCGCCCGGGCGACCCGCGCTTCGACGAGGCGGTAGGCTACCTCGACTGGGCGTCGGAAGATTTCTCCCACCGCTTTACGGTGGACGGCAGCGAAGTGGTGGTTTCCTAGGCATTCCAAAAAAGACAGGAGAAAACAATGGCAACGGCACGGCAGGTTCTCTCAGCACTGGCAGCAGCGGCATCCCTGATCGCCTCCGGCGCGGTCGCGCAGGACTACCCGGCCAAACCGGTCCGGTTGATCGTCACCTTCCCGCCGGGCGGTGGCGCAGACCTGCTCGCGCGTGTCGTGGCCAAACAACTGACCGAGAAGTGGGGGCAGACGGTGGTGGTCGAAAACCGCGGGGGCGGCGACGGCGCGATCGGCGCGGCCTTTGCGGCGCGTACGCCACCGGACGGCTACAACCTGCTGATGGTGATCTCCACGCACACCGTGCTGCCATACATGAAGTCCTCGCTGCAGTACGACATCGTGCAGGACTTCGCGCCCATCGTGCGCATGGCGGAAGCCCCCAACATCGTCGTCGCGCACCCGTCCTTTCCGGCGCGGAGCATCCCGGACCTGATCGCCATCGCCAAGAAGAACCCGGGCAAGCTGGATTACCCGGGCTCCGGCTACGGCGGCCCCGCGCACCTGGCGGGCGTGCTGTTCGACCAGATGGCCGGCACCAAGCTCAACTTCATTCCGTTCAAAGGCGCGGGGCCGTCGCTGATCGCGCTCATGGGCGGGGAGGTCAGCATCATGTTCCCGGCCATCACCGGCGCGCTGCCGCACGTGCGCTCCGGCAAGATCCGGGCGCTCGCCGTGACCAGCGAAAAACGTTCCGCGCTGATGCCCGACCTGCCGACGGTCGGCGAGTCGCTCAAGGGCTACGTGTTCGTCGGCTGGTACGGGCTGGTATCGCGCGTTGGCACGCCGCAGCCCATCATCGACAAGGTCAACACCGACACCGCCGCGGTGCTGAGCAGCACGGAGATCAAGACCTTCCTCGCTAACGAGGGTCTTACGCTCGCCATTCAGGGCCCCCAGCCGTTCGGCGCCTACATGGCCACCGAAATGAAACGGGCGCAGCAGCTGGTGAAGAGCGCGGGCCTCGACAAGCAGGCGCAGTAAGCCATGGCCACGCTACGACGCAAGCAGCGCCCGTCGGGCGAGTCACGCCTGCTGCGCAAGCCGTTGGAAGCGCGCTTCGTCGAGGTCATGGACCTCGAATGCAATGACCGCGCGCTGGTGCTGATGAAGGAGCGCAGCCGTGCGGTGCGCCGCGGTGACGTTCATGAGGTTATGCTCACGGACGAGACGGCCTCCGTGCCTGGCGGTACGGCCGATGGGATCGATTACGTGGGCTTCGTCGAGTTCCAGGCCGGCGGCGTGCTGGTCTATGGGGATACGGTGCTGGTCGGCGGCAAGCCGATCGGCACCATCGCCGGCTTTGACGAGTGCCACGCTCCCAATCACTACAACATCCTGGTCAAGGGCCCGCGTCGTGCGAGCGGGGTGGATCTCGATCAGTGGCCCGGCGACCAGGTGTTGTTCGAGCCGGGGGAGCGGGAATGAGCCGGGGGCAGCCCGGCGGCTGGTCACTTCAGTCAACTTCGCCGGGGGTAGCCCGGCAGCTAGTTACTTTCTCTTGTGCGGACAAGAGAAAGTAACCAAAGAGAAACCGCCCCAACGAACCGCCACTGTCGTGGTGTCCCGGCGCTGCTCGTCCGGCGCGGCGGCTGCGGAACTCGCTTCCGCCATGAAAGCATGGCGGAAGCTCAGACAGTCCTCGCCGAAGGCCCCGCGCCGGCCTGCGGCTGCTAGGCGGTTCGCAAGGGGGAAAGACCGCTGCGCCCTGACGGGCTGGACTTGAGGCTTAAAGCTTTAGGCTCAAGGCTGGAGCGGCTTGGGTCTTGCACCTCCCCTGTAAACCGCCAAGCAGCGCAGGCGTGGACGGGGCTTTCGGCGAGGACTGTCTGAGCGCCCGTCATCCGTTGATGACGGACGCGAGTTCCGCAGCCGCCGTCCATGCCGAGCAGCGCAGGGGCACCGCGCCAGCGGCGGTTTGCCGGGGCGGCCTTTTCTTTGGTGACTTTCTCTTGTCCGCACAAGAGAAAGTGACTAGCCGCCGGGCTACCCCCGGCGAAGTTGACTGAAGCGACCACAGCCGCCGGGCTACCGGCATCAGGGGCGCCGGGCGATGAAGTCGATCTCCACGCGCGCGTGCCGGGCCAGTCCGGTGACGCCGATGCAGGTGCGGGCCGGGCGCTTGCCGGGCGGAAAGTAGGACGCGTAAACAGCGTTCATCTGCTCGTAGTCGTCGTAAAAGTGCGTGAGGAAGATGCGCGCGGCGACCACGTGCTCCAGGCCGAGCTGGCAGCCCTCCAGCACCCCCGTCAGATTGGCCATCACCTGGCGCGTCTGCGCCTCGATGCTTTCCGGGTAGGGCGAGTCGTTCGCGGTGCCGGTGAAAGGCATCTGGCCGGTGACGAAGACCCAGCCGTCGGCCTCGACGGCGTGGGAGAAGGGCGCGACCGGATCGGGGGCGCCGGCGATCATGTGAAAAAGAGGGAGACTCATGTCAAAAATGGAAATTGGAAATGGTCAATGGAAAATCGTGAGCACCGTTTCCCCATTCCCGATTTCCCGCGGTCAGTACCCCAGCTTCCGATCCACCGTGTACTTGAGCGGCTGCCCCTTCATGAACCGCGGCAGGTTCTCGAACCAGCGGTCGAAAATCTTTTCGACGTAGTCCGGATAGTCGCAGGAAATGTGCGGCGTGATGAGCAGGTTCGGCACATCCCAGATTGCGGAATCCGCCGGTTGCGGTTCCGGTTGCAGCACGTCCACCACGGCGCCGGCCAGCGTGCCGGCTTTCAGCATCTCGCACATCGCCGGGTAGTCCACCAGCGGCGCGCGGCCGACGTTGATCAGGCCTGCCGAGGGTTTCAGCATCGCCAGCCGTTCGCGGCTCATGATGTTTTTGGTTTCTGGCGTCGAGGGCGTGGCGACGACCACGTAGTCCGCCTTGGCCAGCACGCTGTCGAGCCTGGCGATCTTGATGACCTTGTCGGCGGGCTTGCCGCCCTTGCCGCTGCGGGTGACGCCGATCACCTGCATGCCGAGTTTCTTGGCGGCGCGGCCGGCGGCCATGCCGAGGTCGCCGAAGCCGATGATCACCGCGGTCTTGCCCTTGTTGGAGGGGAAGAAAAACTGCTCCCACTTGCGGGCCTGCTGGTTGGCGATCATCTTCTGGAAGCCGAAGCCCAGCATGGTGAAGGCCATCAGGCAGTATTCCTCGCACTTCTCGCCATGGGCGCCGCTGTTGTTGGTCAGCGTGACGTTGGCGGGCATCCAGTCCATGGGCATCAGCGCGTCCACGCCGGCGCCGGTGTTCTGGATCCAGCGCAGCTTGGGCGCGCGTTCGGCGAGGTTTTCGCGGGGCGGATTGTTGGAAATGATCGCATCCACGGTCGGCAGTGCGGCGTCCAGCGTGTCGTCATCCAGGCTGAAGGTGACCTTCACGTGCTTCGTCAGCGCCTTGTTGCGCTTGGCCGACGCGGCCCAGCGTTCCGGCGTGAGCTGGAAAATGGGCGGGCGCGAACGGAAGTTGCGGAGCAGGAGGTGGACTTTCTTCGGGGCTTTTTTCTGGGCGGCCATGGCTTCTCAATGGTTTGCTAAAGGGGAATGACGAGCAGGGTGTCGTAACGGGAAGAATCGGTGATGACCATGCGCTTGCGGAAGCGCGCCTGCATGTTCTCACCCGCGTTCTCGACGATCACGTCGTCGAGGTAACGGCCCGCGCTGAACAGCATCATTTCGCCGTCGTGCATCGTGCGCACCACGAAGTAGCCCGTCTGCGTCCGCCATGTATCCTTCTCGTGACCGAGAATCTCCGTGGCGCCGATGACATGGCGGTAAACCTGGGGTTCGTAGACGTTGACCTCGCGGATGGAGCTCACGCGGTCTTCCAGCATCGCGCGGTTGTCGCAGTACCACACGCCGAGCGGGCGGCCCGCGTCGAAGTCGGTGCGGGTAAGGATCTGGTAGCAGGCATCCGCAGTGAACAGCGCGGGCCAGCGTTCCAGCTCGTCGTTGTCGATGATGTGGCCGTAGGCGCAGTTGAGGCGCGCGATGGCGTCGCGGACGGGCAGGGGCGCCTCGATCTGCGGGGTGACGGGAACGACGACAGGGGCGGCGCTAGACATCCATCAGTTCCCGGTAGACCTTCCAGAACCCGCGCACCGAGGTTTCCGTAGCACGTGTCGGCATGCCGCCCACGCCGCGGCCGCCCATTTCGAGGATGGCCACTCCGTCGAGGTCGCCGGCGATGCCCTTCTGCACGAAGCCGCCGATCGCGCCGTCTTCCATGGAGACGAGGCCGGCCGGGCCGACCAGGTTCGCCTGCTTGATGCGCACGGCGGTCTGCTCCGGGGTGTCTTCCTCGAAGCCAAGCAGCGTCCACACCAGCTCGCAGTCCTTGGGACCGTGAGTGATGATCTGGCGGGTGCCGAGGGAGTTCAGGATCTGGTGCAGCACGAAGCCCGGGAAAATGCTCTGGATCGCGTTGGTGATCTGGTCCGGATATTCCATCCACTGGTCGATCAACGACGGATCCTTGAGGCCGTAGTCTTCCTTCTGCGCGCGGATCATGCCGGAGTCGTAGGCGGCGTCGCCCTTGTCCGTGTAGCGCTTGGTGAAGGTGATGTGGTGCCAGCTCTTGTCGTCCTGGCGCGTACCCCCTTCCGCGGAGAGTCTGTTCAACTTGAAGGTGGAGAAGAACGCGTGCAGCAGCGAGGGGTGGTAGTTGTCGCGACTGTTCTCGATGTACAGTTTCCAGTTGTTGTGCATCATCTGACTGTAGCGGCCGAGAATCTTCATCTTGCCGTAGAGCGTGCGCTCCAGGTGCTCGACCATGACCGGGCCGAGGTATTCGCGCAACGGCGGCGTGTCGTCGGCGAAGGTACCGAAGATGAGACCCTTGATCGTCTCCACCCGCAGGCGGATCAGCCGGTGCTGCGACTTGTCGAAATCCGCCGGCATCCCGCCCTTGTCCTGGATGCCCTTCTCGAAGGCGATCGTCTTCAGGTTGCCGTCGAAGTCGTAGATCCAGTTGTGGTACGGGCAGACGAAGTTGTGCGCGCGCTCACGCGTGCCCTTCGGCTGGTGGCAGATGATCGAGCCCTTGTGGATGCAGCGGTTGACCAGCGCGTTGACCGAGCCGTCCGCCTTGCGCACCACGATCACCGGGGTGTCGCCGACCCGGTTGGTGATGTAGTCGCCGGGGATCGGGATCTCCACCTCCAGGCCGAGGAAGCTCCATGTCCGGCCGCGGAAGATCAGGTCCTGCTCCCACTGGTAGATACCGGGATCAGTGAAGACGTTGAGCGGAACCCGTGTGTAGCCCTCGGCGGGCCACTGCACGAGTTCCTTCAGCGGGCGGGTACCTACGGCCTGCATAAGGCGTTCCTCAAGCGAGCTTGCATGGGCGCTTACTTCAGCTCGAACACGGCATCGACTTCGACGGCCGCGTTGCGCGGCAGCACGGCACCGACGGCGGTGCGGGCATGCTTGCCGGCGTCGCCCATCACCTCGACGATCAGGTCGGACGCGCCGTTCACCACCTGCGGCGTATCGATGAAATCAGGTGCGGCGTTGGCGAAGCCGCCGAGGCGTACGCAGCGGCTGACTTTGTCGAGATCACCGCCGCAGGCGGCTTTGAGTGCGGCGAAGATGTTGATGCCGCAGATGCGGGCGGCGGCCTTGGCCTCGTCCACCGACACGCCGGCACCGACCTTGCCGGTGCAGGTGATCTTGCCGTCCACCAGCGGGAGCTGGCCTGCGATGAACACCAGCTTGCCGGTCACCGCGTAGGGCACGTAGTTGGCGGCGGGCGCGGGGACGGCGGGCAGGGTGATGCCGAGTTCTTTGAGGCGCGTTTCGATTTTGCTCACGGGAGTCTCTTCTTGGGGGTGGAGGGTTACTTCATTTTCTTCGATAGTTCGTACGGCCCGGCCGCGAAACCAGCGTCCGGGGGGAGTTCCTTCAGCGAACCGGCGGCCTTGAAGATTTCCGCCTGCTTCTTCAACACGGCGATGTCGGCCGGGTCGAAGCCGGAGATGTAGATCTTGTCCCATTCCGCGGCGTAGGCCTTGGCGTCGTCGGCCGGCATGTTGGCGGCTTTCTGCAGCACTTCGGCGACCAGCGCCTTGTTCTTCTGGCCGAGTTCGTTGCCCTTGCGGGTGGCGACGATGAACTTGGCCACCGCTTCGGGATTCTTCGCCAGGTAGTCGCTGTTGACGATGGTCACGCCAAGGATGGGCGGGGAATTCGTCTTGGTGAGCTTCTTCCACTCGTCCGTGTAGTTGCCGAGGCGGCGCAGCTTCACCTCGTTCATTTGTGCCACGGTGGTGGAGCGCACGGCGGCGACGTCAATCTGCTTCTGGATCAGGAACTGCGCGAGGCGCGGTTCGGTGCCGGGCACGGCGGTGAAGTCCGCAGCCTTCAGTCCGTAGTTGCTTTCAAGCAGCGCCATGCCGAGAGAGTGGGTGGCGCTGCCCGGCGGTGACATGCCGATTTTCTTGCCCTTGAAGTCGGCAAAGGTCTTGATCGGCGAGTCGTCGAGCACGACGAACTGCACCTCGGCGATCTGTGTGTTGAGCACGATCTTGATCGGCTGGTTGTCGGCGAGCGACGCCATGGCGCCGGCGGACGGGGCGCCGAAGGCGAGATCGATCGCGCCGGTCACCACCGCGCGCAGCGGAGCGTTGACGTCGGCGAACTTGACCCACTCGACGTCCAGGCCTTCCTTCTCCAGCAATTTCTGGGATTCGAGCAGGGAACCCTGGCCGAGCGACAGGCCGCTCGACCAGTAGCCGACCTTGATCTTCTGCGCGGCTGCGGGGAGGGCGGCCAGGGCGAGGGCTGCGGCGGCAAGCGTGGTGCGTATCCAGGGGCTGAGGGTCATCGGGGACTCCTGATGGTTAAGAAGGGAATTGTGTCCGGGGATACCGCTGCCAGCAATAGCAGCAAACGTGCCGGAAGGGTCAAGTGCCGGGAATCTCGTGGCCCAGCCCCATCCGGCGGGCTTCCGCCAGGACCCCGGCGGCCACGTACAGGTCCTGCAGCGCCATGCCGTGCGACTTGTAGAAGGTGATCTGCTTCGGATCGGTGCGTCCTGGGTGCAGGCCGGCGGCAATGTCGCCGATTTCGGCCAGCGCCTCCCATTGCAGCCGGCCGCTTTCCACCAGCGGCAGCAGTTCCCCGCCTTCCTTGCGTGCCACCTCGCGGGAGTCCGCCACGACCAGGTCGAAACGGCGCAGGGCGTCGGCGTGCAGCTCCCGCTTCAGGAGCTGGTTGGCACCGGCCGCGTTGACGTGCTGGCCGGCTTCCAGCCAGTCACCGGGCAGGACCGGTGCCGTCGCGCGCGTGATGACGTTCACGATGTCGGCGCCGCGCACCGCAGCTTCACCCGAAGCGGCGGGCAGGACCGGAATGCCGACCTTTTCGGTCATGGCGATGCACCAGGCCTCGAGTTTGTCGCGGGTGGGGGCGTAGACGCGCGCCTCGCGCAGCTTGCGCACCGCGCACACCGCTTCGAGCTGGCCGGCACCGATGCGTCCGGCGCCCAGCTGGCCCAGCACTGCGGCGTCCGGCCGCGCGAGGTACTGCGTAGCCGCGCCAGTGGCGGCGCCCGTGCGGACCACGTTGAAGCGATTCGACTCGAGGATGGCGAGCGGTGTGCCGCTGGCGCTGTCGTACAGGAAGGTATGCGAGCGGCTCTGCTGCGGCGTTGCGTAATAGGCCTTGAAGCCGGTGATCCCCACGTCGGGCGCCGTTGCGCCCTGCAGGATGCTCAGCGTGCCGGCGGGCGTGCGGGTGCGTTCGCGCGGCGTGTCCACCGCGGTGTGCCTGGCGCGGGCCTGCAGGCCGGCATCGACCGCGCGGATGGCGTCGGCCATCCGCAGCACATGACCGACATCGTCTTCGGTGAGATAGAGCATGGGTTACCTATTCGGCTTTGATGCCGGCGGCCTTGATTACGCTGGCGTACTTCGCCACTTCCGTCTTGATCAGCGCCGCGAACTGCTCGGGTGTGCCGCCGGCGGCTTCGAGGCCCTGTGCGGCGAGCGTATCCACCATCTGTTGCGTCTTGAGCACCGCGTTGAGATCGGCGTTGAGCTTGTCCACCAGCGTGCGTGGCAGCTTCGCCGGGCCGACCATGCCCTGCCAGTTGGCGACGTCGAAACCGGCGAAACCGGCTTCCGCGACGGTCGGCAGGTCGGGCGCGGCCGCCGAGCGCTTGGCGGTCGTCACGCCGAGCCCGCGCAATTTGCCGGCCCGCACCTGCGACAGCGCGGGCGGCATGGTGCTGAACATCACCTGCACCTGGCCCGCGATGAGTTCGGTGATGGCCGGCGCGGTACCTTTGTACGGCACGTGCACGATGTTGGTGCCGGTGGCCTGCTTGAAGATTTCGGCCGTGAGGTGCAGCGACGAGCCCGCGCCGGCGGAGCCATAGTTCAGACTGCCCGGTTTGGCCTTGGCGAGTGCCACAAACTCCTTGATGGAGGTTGCCGGGAGGCTGTTGGTGACGACGATGATGAATGACGAGGTCGCCAGCAGCGTGATCGGCGCGAAGTCTTTGATCGGGTCGTAGGGCGGCTTCTCGTGCAGCGCCGGATTGACGGCCAGGTTGCCGAGGCTGGCGACGAAGAGCGTGTAACCGTCGGGCAGGGCGGTGGCAGCGAGTGTTGCGCCGACCAATCCGCCAGCGCCGCCGCGGTTGTCGACCACCACCTGCTGGCCGAGCCGTTCGGACAGGCGCTGGCCCACGGCGCGCGCGAGGATGTCGTTGCCGCCGCCGGGGGGGAAGGGGACGATCAGTCGCACGGGCTTGGTGGGATAGGGCTGGGCGACCGCCGCTGGTGCGGCCAAGCTCGCGCCAAGCGTAAGCGCGAGACAGGTGCTGAGCGTTTTCATTGCGGTTCCTCAGGTTTCTTATTCAGGTTTGATGCCGGCGGCTTTGGTCACTTCGCCCCATTTCTTGAGTTCCCGGGCGATGTACTGCCGGAAGGCGTCCGGGCCTAGCAGCGTCACCTCAAGACCCATGCCGGTGAAGCGTTCCTTTACGTCGGGCAGTTCCGCCGCACGCGCGATCTCGGTGCTGAGCTTGTCGACGATGGCCTTGGGCATGCCGGCGGGGCCCTGGTAACCGTACCAGATGGCGGCTTCGAAGTCGGGCACGCCACCTTCCTCGATGGTCGGAATGTCGGGCAGCGCACCCATGCGTTTCTTGGTGCAGATGCCGAGTGCCCGCAGCTTGCCGCTCTTCACGAGCTGCAGCGCAGCCGGGATGCTGCTGAAGATGGCATCCACCTGGCCGCCGGTGACATCGGTCAGCGCCGGGCCGAGACCCTTGAAGGGCACGTGCGTGAGGTTGACACCCGCGCGGATCTTGAACAGCTCCGCGACGACGTGCGAGGACGCGCCGGTGCCGGCGGAGGCGATGGTGATCTTGCCGGGCTGGGCCTTGGCCTGAGTCATGAAGTCTTGCAGGGTCTTCGCCGGGAAGGACGCGGTGACAACCAGGATGAGCGGCGAGGAGCCGACGAGCTGGATGGGCGTGAAGTCGCGCTGCGGGTCGTAGGGCACCTTGGCGAACACAAAAGGGTTCACCACGAAGGGCGAGTCGGCGACCATCAGGGTGTAGCCGTCGGGCGTCGCGCGCGCGACGAGTTCGGCGCCGATCATGCCCGCCGCGCCGCCGCGGTTGTCGACGATCACGGTCTGGCCGAAGCGGTCGGTCAGCTTCTGGCCGATGATGCGCGCGATGATGTCGGTCGAACCGCCCGGCGGATAGGCGACGATGGTGCGCACTGGACGGGTGGGATAGTCCTGCGCTGCGGCCGTGAACGCTGTCGCGGCCAGCAGACCCAGGCAGATGCACTTCGCAGTAGCATTCATGGCGAATCCTCGCGGTGGGGGAAGAGGCGGATGGTAACGCGTTCGGCGCGCCGGCTTACGCGGTGGCGGATACGGAATGGCGTTGCGCGAGAAACGCCGTCAAACCTTCGTCCTGCCCGTCGCGGCTAATGTGCTCAGCCATATAGACGCCGGTGATCGGGGAGAGGGCGACACCGTCGCCGCCATGGCCGATGGCCACGCAATAGCCGTGCGGGCCCCCCGCGCGGCCAAGGATGACGCCTTTGGCGGAATAGGGCCGCAATCCCGCCCAAGCGCGGATGGCCTGCAGTTTTCCGAGCTGCGGCATCGCGCGCACCGCGAGGCGGGAGATCTCCGCCAGCGCCTCCTGCGTGTTACGGGAATCGAAGCCGGCGAATTCGTTGGTGCCGCCGAGCAGCACGGTGCCGGAGAGCGGCTTGCTGGTGTAGGCGAAAGCGGCGTTGATGCTGCCCGCTGCGCCTTTGTGCTTGGCGAGCAGGGCGCCGGCAGACCCGACGCGCATAGGCGGCATCGCGTCCGCTGCTTCGAGGACGATCATCTGGCCGCGGCGCGGTACGATGTCATGCGCGACGCCGACCATGTTGCCGATGTCGCTGGCGCGCGCGCCGGCGGCGTTGACCACCCAGCGGGCGCGCACCAGGCCCCGCGAGGTGCGCACGCCGGTGACGCGGTCGCCGGAGGTTTCGATGCCTTCGACGGCGATGCCGGTCAGCACGATGGTGCCGTGCGCATGCGCGGCGTTGGCGAAGGCCTGCGTGACCTTGAACGGATTGGCCTGCGCGTCCGTCGGGCAGTAAACGCCGGTGAGGAAGCGCGCTTCCAGCAGTGGATTCAGCTTGCGGCATTCCGCGGGCGTCAGCACCTGCAGCGGTACGCCGGCCGCCTGCTGCGCGGCGGCCATCTCCTCCAGATAGGCAGCTTCCGTTTCGGTTTCCGCGATGACCATGCCGCCGTCGGCGACGTATTCGAGGTCGGCGCCGAGTTCGCGGCCGAGGTCGGGATAGAGACGCTGGCTGGCTTGTGCGAGGTCGAGGGCGAGGCCGGGCTTCTTGGTGGCAAGCGAGACGACGCCGGAGTTGACTGAGGAGGCGCCGGCGCCGACCACGGCGCGCTCCAGCACCGCGACGCGGGCGCCGGTCTTGGCCAGGTAGTAGGCGATCGAGCAGCCGATGACGCCGCCGCCGATGACGGCGACGTCGGTGTCCAGCAGGACGCCGTGCACGGGCGCGGCAGCGAGTGGCGGATCGGCGAGGTTGCTCATGGGTTCAGCTCACAGGAGTCCGCGCAGCTTCTGGATCAGCCGCACGGATTCGGGTTCGGTGGAGTCGCGCGGGCGTGCGCAGGGGATGGGCACGAGTTCGCGCACCCGCCCCGGGCGCGGGGCCAGCACGCACACTTCGTCGGCGAGCACCACGGCCTCTTCGACGTCGTGCGTGACGAAGACGATGGTCATCTGCTTGAGGGCGTGGATGCGCAGCACCTCCGTGTGCATGTGCGCGCGGGTCAATGCGTCGAGCTTGGAGAAGGGCTCGTCCATCAGCAGGATGCGCGGCTCGGTGACGAGGCTGCGGGCGAGCGCCACGCGCGAGCGCATGCCGCCGGAGAGCTGGTAGGGGAACACGTTCTCGAAACTGGCGAGACCGACGAGCTTCAGCACCTCCGCGGCGCGCGCGCGACGTTCATCGCGCGGCATGTTGCCGGCTTCGAGCGCGAACTCGACGTTGCGCTGCGTGGTGCGCCAGGGGAGCAGGCGCTCGTCCTGGAACATGTAGCCGATCGAGCGCCATTCTTTGAAATCCCGGGAAGGCACGCCACCGAAACAGACCTGGCCGCGTTCCGGCTTGACCAGACCGGCGATGATGTTGAGCAGGGTGGACTTGCCGCAGCCCGATGCCCCGAGCAGAGCGAGCACGCGCTGGGCGGGAATCTGCAGGTTGATGTCCTGCAGGACGGTCAGCGGCTCGCCGTCCGGCGAATCGAACCACTTGTGGATGCCGGTGAGGGCGATCGCAGCGGTATCGGTGCAGGCTTCGGCGGTGGCGTCCATCGAGGGCTTATGCCTTCTGCGGGGGCTTGGCGGCGAACGCCGAGTTCTTGAGGCACAGCCGGCCGCGCGGGTCCTGCCACAGCGTGCCATCCGCGTAGAGTTTGCCCAGCGCGCGGGAGATCGTCTGGAAATCGCTGTCCGCGAAATGGGCGGCGACGGCCTGGTAATACAAAGGCTCCTTTTCCAGGACGGCGACGATCTGGGCCGCCAGCGTCGCGATCTGCGCATCGTTGGCGTTGACCGTTGCCGGTTTGGCATCCGCCTTGCCGCCAAGGTAGTCGGCGATCTTCGCGCGGTCGGCGTAGGCGTAGGCGATGCGCTCGAAGCGTTCACGCGGGATGCCTTCGCCGATGGTCGCGTCCACGCCGACTTTGGCGCCGGTCGGCACCACGCCGGGCGGCATCACCGCGAGGCTGGGGTCGAGCGGCTTGGCCCGCGCACCGGGAATCACGATCACGTCCTTGTCCCCCTGCACGCGGGTGGCGATGGCCCATTCCACGTCCATCGGGTTCCAGACGTCGATGTCGTCGTCCACAACGACCACGTGTTTGAGGTCCATCACCGACAGCGCGGCCAGCAGCGCATTCTTGCCTTCGCCGGACTGCTTCTTGATCGAGATCACCGCGTGCCAGAACGCGCAGCCGCCGAGCGTGACGTTGATGTCCTTGATCTGCACGCCAGCGGTCTTCACCGCGCGGCGGATCGCCTGGTAGCGCGTGGGCGCTGCGAGCCAGGTGTTCTCCCACGGCATGTGCAGCGCGTAGTAGATGGCGCCCTTGCGCATCGTCACGGCGTTGATGCGGACGAGCGGGTTCCAGTGCAGGCCGCCCATCAGACGGGTGAACTCGCCGAAGCGGCCTTCGGGATGGACCCAGCCGGTGGGCAGGATCTCGCCTTCCAGCACGATCTCGGCGTCCGCGAGGCAGGGCAGGTCGATGGTTTCGCAGGGCACGAGCTCGACGGGTGCGCCGCGGATGCCGCCGGCGATGCCCATCTCGTCCACGCCGAGCGGCGCGCGGAAGCCCGAGCCCATGATCTCGAAGGGATGCGTGCCGATGGAGATCGAGATCGGGCAGGGCTTGCCCAGTTCGGTGGCGCGCGCGGCGAACAGCCGCATGTTGTTGGGCGTGACGATGTCGATGCCGGTGAGGTTCTTCTCCTTCACCATGAAGCGGTAGATGCCGGAGTTGAGGCCGAACTCCGGATCCTTCGCGATCACCACACCCGCCGTGATCATCGGCCCGCCGTCGTAAATGGACGACATCGGGATCGGCAGCTGGTGCAGGTCGACGTCGGCACCGCGTTGGATGACCTGCTTGTGCGGCGCGGTCTCGCAGTAGCGCGGCGGGATCGGCTTGTTGATGCCCTGTTCGAGCTTGGCCTCGATCTCGCCGTAGGTTGCGCAGCCCATGGACATCGTCGCGCGCTTCTGCGAGCGGATGAGGCCGGAGACGACCGGCATGTCGTAGCCGATGACGTCGTGGAAGAACAGCGCCTTGTCGGACTGGTCCACCAGCGTGGCGATGTGGCGGATATCGACCGGCTGTCTGAGGTCGAGCATTTCGCCTTCCTGGCGGAGGCGGTCGAGAAACTGGCGGAAGTTTTCCTGGGAGATGTTCATGGGCTTGGTTTCTTGGTCGCTTTTTTGCCGACGGCGCTGCGCATGCCTTCCCAGCGCGCGACGGTGGGCAGGCGCACGCCGAAGAGGTCGAGCACGCGGCCGACGGTATGGTTAACGAGGTCGTCGATGGTCTTGGCGCCGCTGTAGAAGGCAGGCACCGGCGGGAAAATCACCCCGCCCATCAGGGTGACGGCCTCCATGTTGCGGATGTGCGCGAGGTTCAGCGGCGCTTCGCGCGGCAGCAGCACCAGCCGGCGGCGCTCCTTCAGGATCACGTCGGCAGCGCGCGTGATGAGGTTGTCGGAAAACGCGTGGGCGACGCCGGCCAGTGTTTTCATCGAGCAGGGCGCGATCACCATGCCCTCGGTGATGAAGGAGCCGCTCGCGATCGAGGCGCCCACGTCGCGCACCGGATGCACCACGTCGGCCAGTTTCTCGACGTCCTTGCGGGTGAGGCCGTACTCCTGCCAGGTGTTCAGCACGCCGGCTTCGGATACGATCAGGTGCGACTCCCAGCCGCCCAACTCGCGCAGGCGGGCGAGCATGCGCAGGCCGTAGATGGAGCCGGTGGCGCCGGTAATGGCGACGATCAGGCGTTTTGTTTCGGTGCTCATGCGGTTTCGGCTTCCTTTTTCCAGCGGAAGAGGTAATTTTCGAGCGGGCGCAGCACGCCCATTTCCAGGATGGCCATCATGGTGATGAGGGTGATCGTCCAGGCGAACACCTGGTCGGTCTGGATCAGGTCGGCCGCCTGACGCAGCCGGTATCCTACTCCGCTGGAGGCCCCCAGCGTCTCCGCGACGAGCGACACGCGCCAGCCGAAACCGAAGGCGAGCCGCGCGCCGGAAAAGAAGTAGGGCATGATCGTCGGCAGGTAGATCTTGACCATCACCCTGAGCCGCGACATGCGCAGCACGTGCGCGAGTTCGATGAAATCGGCGTTGACCGTGCGCGTGCCCTGCCACACGTTGGTGATGATGAGCGGCATTGCGGTCATGAACACCACGAAGATGATCGTCGCTTCCGAGATGCCGAACCAGATGATCGCGAAGATCGCCCAGATCGCCGAGGACACGGTGTTGAGGATGGGCAGGATGGGTTCGAAGAACTCGCCCAACTTGCGGTTCGCGCCGAACAGGATGCCCAGCGGTACGCCAATCGCGGTGGCGAGCACGAAGCCGGCGGCCACGCGGCCGAGGGTGATCAGCAGGTTGCGCCACAGGTCGCCGTTGTCCACGATCACCATAAACGACCGGAACACCCGCGGCGGTCCGGGCATCACGAAGTGCGGCAGACCGAGCGACAGCAGCCACCAGACGGCGATGATGACGCCGACCAGCGCCAGCCGCTGCCCGGCCATGCCGAAGCGCGCGCGCCGCGCGTCGCGGGCGCGGGTCGAGACGGGCGGGGCGTGGCCGGTGATTTCGCTCATGGCTAACCCGGGTTAAAACCTTACCGCAGAGACGCAAAGACGCTGAGGCCGCGGAGAAATCATCCTCATGTCCCTCTCTGCGTCTCTGCGGCCCATTCTGTTTTACGCGCTTACGCTTTAAGCGGCGCCGTGAAATAGGTCCCGCGCCCGCTTGCCACCAGCGCGCCTTCCTTGTCGTATACCAACGCTTCGGCCGTAGAGAACTGGCTGCCCATGCGCACGACCTTGGCCTTGGCCGTCAGGTCGCCGGGCATCGCGGCCTTGTGATAGTCGACACGGATGTCGATGGTCGGCACCGGCCGGCCGAGCTGCGCCGCGAGCGCGTAGTCCGCGGCGACATCCACGATGGCGGCGAGGATGCCGCCGTGCGTGTAGCGGCGGTCGGGGTGCACCACCCATTCCT
>CAZXNF010000011.1:0-20302 GCA_964641785.1 uncultured Streptomycetaceae bacterium
TCTCCAACCGCCTGCTGCGCCGCGTGCGCGATTGCGCAGAAGTGAAAGCGGATGGCCGGATCACGCGCGAGGTCGCGGATGCCGCACTGAAGATGCTCGACGTCGATCCCCTCGGCTTCGACGTGATGGACCGCAAGCTCCTGCTGGCGGTGATCGAGAAATTCGCCGGCGGCCCGGTGGGCGTGGACAACCTCGCCGCCGCCATCGGCGAGGAACGCGACACCATCGAGGATGTGCTGGAGCCCTTCCTGATCCAGCAGGGCTACCTGCAGCGCACGCCGCGCGGGCGCATCGCTACCGTCACGGCGTACCGCCACTTCGGACTGGTCGAACCCAAAGCCGCCGGCGCCCCCGACCTGTGGAGCGCGGCGCCCAGTGACGCCGAACGGCAATAGCGCGCGCCCGGCATGTTCTATCAAATCGAGGTCACCACCCACTGTAACTTCCAGTGCTTCTACTGCGCCGGCCGCGACATGCCGCAGAAGCACATGGACTGGGCGCTGTTCGGGCGGCTCCTCGCCGCCATTCCCCCCGGCCGGCACGAGATTTCGCTGCAGGGCGAAGGCGAGCCAACCACGCACCCGCGGTTCTGGGACATGGTCGAAGCGGTGCGCTCGCGCGGCTGCGTGCCGTACACGATCACCAACGGCAGCCACGTGGACGTGGAGCGTTTTGCCGCTGCCTTTCCGCGCATCGGCGTGTCGCTCGACACCCTCGACCCGGCGGAGGCCGACCGCATCGGCCGCTACAAGCTCGATCGCGTGCTGGCCAACCTCGATGCCCTCGCCGCCCGCATGGGGCCGCATCGCATCCATATCAAGACCGTCGATTACGGGCAGGCGCTGGAGCCCATCGCCACCTTCGTGCGCGCCCGCGGCTACGGCGACCATGCCGTGCAGCCGCTGCAGGTCAAGGACGATTACGCGCAGCGTTACCCGGGGCGGCTGGAAGCGAAGCCTCGCGAGTACACCCACCAGTGCCGTTTCCTCGCGCAGCCGCTGCGCCGCTATTACGACATCGAGGGACGCGAGTATCCCTGCTGCTACATCAAGGATGCCCGCCTGCACGAGCCGATTGCGTCGCTGCGCGCCAAGCTTGCGGCGGGCGAGGTGCCGCCGGCCTGCAGCGGCTGCCGCGAGATCCTGACACCCGACAGCCAGCCGCGTGCGCTGCCGGTCGCGACCGAGGCGGCCGCGGCGCCGCTGGTGAGCTTCATCACGACCTGCAAGGGCCGCCTCGCGCATCTGCGGCAGACGCTGCCGCGACTGGCGGCGCAGCCGGACGCGGAAGTCATCGTCGTCGACTACGACTGTCCCGACGGCGCCGGCGACTGGGTCGCCGCGCATTTTCCGGCGGTGCGCGTCGTTCGCGTGCGGAACTCGCCCGTCTTCAATGTCGCGCACGCCCGCAACCTGGGGGGACGCGCCGCGCGCGGCCGCTGGCTGGCGTTCGTGGACGCGGACATCCTGCTTACGGAAGATTTTTGCCGGCAGATCGCGCCGCAGCTCAAACCGGGCGGCTTTTACCCGATGGGCAGTGCCGGCCCGCAAGGCTTCGGTTCCCAGCTTTGCGAGCGCACGGACTGGCTGGCGGTGGAGGGCTACGACGAAGTCATCGGGGGCTGGGGCGCGGAAGACCGCGACTTCTACCTGCGGTTGGCCATACTCGGCCGCGCGGAGCGTCCCGTGCCTGCCGGATACGCCCGCGCGCTCGACCACCCGGACGGCGACCGCACGCGTTTTTACACGGAGAAGGATCGCTTGATGAGCCAGCGAGTCAACGCCTTGTACGTGCAGATCAAGCATGACCTCGCGCGCCAGCTCGGGCTGATCAGCCCGCCGCCCGAGGCCTGCCGCGCCATCTACGCGGAGGTGCTCCGCACCGTCACCACCGCCGCCGCATCCGGCAAGCCGGGCTGCCGCGTGGAGGTCACCTTGCCGGACACGCTCGCGGTGCGGCTGTTTCACGGCTGGACCCTGCGGCGGACCTGGACCTATGTGCTGGACCCGCCGCCGGCGCCGGTGCAGCCGGCATCGCCCGGCGCAACCCGCCAGGCCGAGTGGTGGGCCAGTTAACCCCGCGGATGCCGCCGGCCCGTTTATGACCGCCATGCCCCCGCCGCCCGTCTATGCCTGGCCCGTCCGCGTCTATTACGAAGACACCGACGCGGCCGGCGTCGTGTACTACGCGAACTACCTCAAGTTCCTGGAGCGGGCGCGCACCGAGTGGCTGCGGGCGCGCGGTCTCGAGCAGGATGAACTCGCGCGGACCCACGGGGTCGTATTCGTCGTGCGCGCGATCGCCGCCGAATACCTGCTGCCCGCGCGCTTCAATGACGCGGTGGTGGCGACGGTGGAATCCCCGCGCATCGACGGCGCGAAACTGCTGGCGGACCAGCGCGTGTTGCGTGGCGAGACGGTGCTGTTGACGGCGCGGATCACCGCCGCCTGTGTCAACATGCGGACCTTCCGCGCGGCTAGAATACCGCGCGAAGTTGCGGAACTGTTGTTATAGCGGCTGCCACGGAGATGCGATGAACGCAGCGAGTGTGACCCACGACATGTCGATCCTCAGCCTGATCACGGGCGCCAGCGTGCTGGTGCAGATCGTGATGGCGCTGCTCCTGCTGGCCTCGATCTTTTCCTGGTACTACATCTTCATCAAGGTCTTCACGCTCAAGCGCGCCACGCAGCAGTCCGACGAGTTCGAAAAGGCTTTCTGGGCCGGTGGCGACCTCAACGAGCTGTACCAGCGCGCGACCAGCTCGCGTGACAACGCCGGCACGCTGGAGCGCATCTTCGAATCCGGTTTCCGTGAATTCACGCGCCTGAAGCGCCAGCCCGGACAGAGCGTCGGGTCGGTGATGGACGGCGTGCGTCGCGCGATGCGCGCTACCTATCAGCGCGAAATGGAGGCGCTGGAGTCCCACCTCTCGTTTCTGGCTTCGGTGGGCTCGGTCAGTCCCTACGTCGGGCTGTTCGGCACGGTGTGGGGGATCATGAACGCGTTCCGCGCGCTGGCGAACGTTGCGCAGGCGACGCTCGGCCAGGTGGCCCCGGGCATCGCGGAAGCGCTGATCGCGACCGCCATGGGTCTGTTCGCCGCGATTCCTGCGGTGGTCGCCTACAACCATTTCGCGGGCGACATCAACAAACTCGCCACCCGCTTCGATTCCTTCATGGAGGAGTTTTCCAACATCCTCCAGCGGCAGGCGGGCTGATCCCAGCATGCTGATCGAGCGCCGCGGCGGCCGCCGCCTGATGAACCAGATCAACGTCGTGCCGTACATCGACGTGATGCTGGTGCTGCTGGTGATCTTCATGGTCACCGCGCCGCTCACCAACCCCGGGCAGGTCGAACTGCCTTCGATCGGGAAGACGTCCAATCCACCGGTGGCGCCCCTCGAAGTCCAGGTGCGCACCGACCAGTCGCTGTGGCTGCGCGACCGTTCGGGCACGGCCGACGAGCGCAAGGTCAACCGCACGGAACTGCTGGCGGCGATCAAGCAGAAGCAGGCGAAGAATCCCGAACAGGCGGTGGTGATTTCCGCCGACAAGGACGTGCGCTACGAAGCGGTGCTGGAGGTGATGGACATGCTCCAGCAGAACCAGGTGAAGAAAGTCGGCCTGCTCGCCAAGCCCCGCGGGGGCCAGTAGCCCTCCGGTGAGCGCCTACACTGCCCCGCTGTCCGCCACGCCGAACGAGCGCGTGATCGCGAGCGCGCTGGCGCTGGCGATGCATCTGATGTTCATCGCGCTTCTGGTCTTCGGGGTCAACTGGCAGAAGGTGGTGCCGCAGGCCGAAATGGTCGCCGAACTGTGGTCGACGCTGCCCACCGCCGCGCCGCCCCAGCCGCAAGCGCAGCCGCAGCCGGAGATGAAACCGGAGCGGCCGCCCCCGCCGCCGAAACCGCCGGAGCCGGCGCCCAAAGTCGAAGTGAAGCCACCGCTACCGGTGGTCCCGCCCAAGGTGGATACGTCCAAGGCCGACATCGCCCTCAAGGACAAGAAGGAGAAGGAAGAAAAGGCCCGGGTCGAGAAGGAAAAAGCGGAAAAGGCGGAGAAGACCAAGGTCGACGCGCGCAAGAAGGAAGAAGAACAGATGCGCATGGCCGTCCTCAAGGCCGAGCAGACCAAGACCGATGCGGCCGCTCGCGCCGCCAGGGAACAGGCGGACGCGCAGGCCAAGGCCGCAGCCGCAGCGGCTGCCGCGCAGGCCCAGTTGCAGGGCAAGTACATCGCCGCCATCCGCGAGAAGGTCAAGCGCTTCATCCTGCTGCCGCCCAACATGCAGGGCAATCCGGAGGCGGAGTTCGACGTGATCCTGATTCCCGGCGGCGAGGTGCTCGACGTGCGGCTGCGCAAAACGAGCGGCAACAAGGCCTACGATGAAGCGGTCGAGCGCGCGATCCGCAAGGCACAGCCGCTGCCGATCCCGCCCGATCCCACCCAATTCCAGCAGTTTCGCGAGCTGAGGCTCACCTTCCGTCCGCAGGAATGAGGGGGGTTTTGCAATATAGGCCGGAACCTGACACTGGAATCATGGTCAATCGATATAATTTCCCGCCAATGACAAGAATGCTCGCAGTTTTTCCCATGGGCATCCGCAGCTTGGGACTCGCCGGTGTGCTCAGTCTGCTGTGCGGGTTGCTGTTTTCAGCCGCCTTCGCCGCCCACGCGCAGCTCCGCATCGAGATCATCGGTGGCGGCGCCAATCAGATTCCCGTCGCCATCCTTCCGTTGAAGGGTGAGGACCAGCTCGCGCAGTCCGTGACCCGTATCGTCGCCGCCGACCTGCAGCGCAGCGGCCTGTTCAAACTGGTGGACGCCGGCGGCGTGACCCCGGTGCCCGGCGAGCCGTCCGAGGTGCAGTTCCCGACCTGGCGTGCGCGCGGCGCCGATGCGCTGATGGTGGGGTCCGTGTCGCCGCTGCCGGACAACAAGGTCGACATCCGCTTCCGGCTGATGGACGTCGCTAAGGGGCAACAACTGACGGGTTACGCCTATCAGGTGACGCCGGCGCAGTTGCGCGCCACGGCGCACCGCATCGCGGACGCCATCTACGAGAAGCTCACCGGCGATGTTGGCGTGTTCTCCACGCGCATCGCCTACATCGTCAAGAACGGCAAGACCTTCGAGCTGCAGGTGGCGGACGCGGACGGCTTCGGCCCGGTCACCATCATCCGTTCCGATGAGCCCATCCTGTCGCCGCGCTGGGCGCCGGACGGCAACCGCCTGGCCTACGTGTCCTTCCGTGCGAAGAAACCGATCGTGTACGTGGCGGACCTCGCGAAGCAGCGCGAAATCGTGCTGGCGAACTTCAAGGGCAGCAACAGCGCGCCGGCGTGGTCGCCGGATGGCAGCCGGCTCGCCGTCGTGCTGTCGAAGGACGGCGCTTCGCAGATCTACACGATGAGCGCCGAAGGTGGCCCCGCTACGCGGCTCACCAGTTCCAGCGGCATCGATACCGAACCGAATTTCTCCCCCGACGGCCGCCACGTGATCTTCACTTCCGACCGCGGCGGCAGTCCGCAGATTTATCGCGTAGCCGTCGCCGGCGGCGCCGCCGAACGCCTGACCTTCGAAGGCAGCTACAACGTCAGTCCGCGTTACGCACCCGATGGCAAATCCTTCGCCTTCGTGCAGCGCAACGGCGGCAAGTTCAACGTCGCAGTACAAGATTTCGGCACGCGTCAGGTGCAGGTGCTGACCGATGCCGCAGTCGATGAATCCCCGAGTTTTGCCCCGAACGGCAGGCTGATCGTCTACGCAACCGAGGTGAGGGGGCGTGGTATATTGGCCTCAGTCTCCAGCGACGGACGCGTGAAGCAGCGCTTCAGCGTCGACACCGGAGACGTGCGCGAGCCGGCGTGGGGTCCCTTGCTTAAATGATTTGAGGAGCCACAAATGAAAAGAAACCTGCTCAGCGTCCTGTTCTCTGCGTCTTTCCTGCTTGCCGTCGCGGGTTGCGGCAGCACTCCCGAAGGCGAACAGACACCGGCGCCGGTCGAAGACGCCACCGCCAAGGCGCCGGCCAAGCCTGATCCCTCCTTGGGCAAGCCAGTGGACACCGGGGTCTCCGGCAAGCCGCTCGGCGGCGGCAGCAAGGACCCGACGAAAGACCCGTCGAATATCCTGTCGCGGCGCAGCGTCTTCTTCGATTTCGACAGCAATGCCGTCAAGGACGAATTCAAGCCGCTCGTCACCGCGCACGCCACCTACCTGCGCGACAACCGCGGCCGCAAGGTCATCCTCCAGGGCAACACCGACGAGCGGGGCAGCCGCGAGTACAACATCGCGCTCGGCCAGCGCCGCGCCGATTCCGTGAAGCAGATGATGCTGCTGCTCGGCGCGCAGGAGGCCCAGCTCGAGTCCGTGAGCTTCGGCAAGGAAAAGCCGCGCAACCCCGGCCACGACGAAGCCGCGTGGGCCGAGAACCGCCGCGTCGACGTCGTCTACGAAGGCGAGTAATCGTTCGTGAGGCGAGAGGGGTGAGGCGTGAGGGGTAACTGCGCCGCCGCGGCGTGCCTTGCGCTGCTGCTCACGCCGCTCGTTGCCGGCGCCGCGCTGTTCGGTGACGACGAGGCGCGCAAGCAGATTGCCGCCGAGCGCAACCGCATCACCGAACTCCAGAAGCAGATCGACGGCCGTCTCGGCCGGCTCGAAGAGGCCATGAAGGGACAGGGCCTGCTCGACCTGCAGACGCAGCTTCAGCAGACGCGCGATGACATGGCCAGGCTGCGCGGGCAGATCGAGGTGCTGAACAACACCATCGAGAACACCGCCAAACGCCAGCGCGACATGTACATCGACCTCGACACGCGCCTGCGCCGTTTCGAACAAGGCGGCGTAGCGCCCGCCGCGGGCGTGGCGCCGCCAGCAACCGCCGCCGCTGCGGCCGCACCGCCTCCGCCAGCATCGGCACCTCCTGCAACGACCGCCAGCACGCCAGCCGCAGCGCCGCCCCCGCCGCCAGCCGCTGCTGCCGCAGCCCCGGCCCAGGTCACGCTCGATCCTAACGAGAGCCGCGCCTACGAATCCGCGCAGAGCCAGCGCCGCATCGGCAATTACCAGGGCGCGATCTTCGCCTTCCAGAACTTCCTCAAACAGTATCCCAAGAGCACGCTCGCCCCGCGCGCCCAGTACTGGATCGGTGATTCGTACTTCAACCTGCGCGACTACCGCAACGCGATCACCGCGCAACAGATGCTGGTCAAGACCTGGCCCGACAGCCCCTCCGTGCCGGATGCCCTGCTCAACCTGGCCAGTTCGCAATCGGAACTGGGCGATGTCGCCACGGCCAAGCGCACGATGGAGGAGATCGTCGGCAAATATCCGGCGAGCGACGCGGCGGAGAAGGCGAAGCGGCGGCTGGCCGCCAAGTGAGGCAAGGGACGAAAGACGAAAGAGGAGAGACGAAAGACGAGCAACACGCGTCCGCCGGCTCTGTCTCTCGTCTTTCGTCTCTCGTCTCGCCGTTAGCAGCCACGCTGCGGGTCACAGAGATCTTCCATTCCCTGCAAGGCGAGACCAGCCGTACCGGGCTGCCCACGATGTTCGTGCGGCTGACGGGCTGCCCGCTGCGTTGCGGCTACTGCGACACCGCGTATGCCTTCCACGGCGGCGAGACGCTGACGCTCGGCATCATTCTCGAACGCGTGGCCGCCCACCGCACGCGCTATGTCACCGTCACCGGCGGCGAGCCGCTGGCACAGCAGCACTGCCTGCCGTTGCTGTCCGCGCTGTGCGATGCCGGCTACTCCGTCTCGCTGGAAACCAGCGGTGCGCTGGACATCGCGGCGGTGGATGCGCGGGTCTCACGCATCGTGGACCTCAAGACCCCGGGCTCCGGTGAAAGCGCGAAGAACCGCTGGGACAACCTCGCGCACCTGACGCCGCACGACGAAGTGAAGTTCGTGCTGTGCGACGCCGCCGATTACGCCTGGGCCCGCGACGTGCTGCGCGAGCATGGCGTGGCCGAGCGCTGCCCGGTCCTGTTCTCGCCGGTGACTCCGGGCTTGCCGCCGGTAGAGCTGGCGGACTGGATTCTTCGCGACGCATTGCCCGTGCGGCTGCAGATCCAGCTCCACAAGCATCTGTGGGGCAACGTGGCGGGCCGATGATGTGGATGTCCGGGATCAGAGATTTGGGATTGGGGATTCGAAACCGAGGGCACTTGTCCTGTGTGGGTTTTGCTCTCCAATCTCCAATCCCAAATCCCGAATCCCGCCTTTAAACGATGTCAAACGCCGTCGTCCTGCTCTCCGGCGGCCTTGATTCCGCCACCGTGCTAGCACTGGCGCGGGCGCAGGGCTATGCGTGCTACACGCTGGCGGTCGATTACGGCCAGCGCCACCGCGCCGAGCTCGCCGCCGCGAAGCGCGTGTCGCAGGCGCTCGGCGCCGTTGAACATCGCGTGATGCCGCTCGATCTCCGGGTGTTCGGTGGTTCGGCGCTGACCGATGCCACGATCGCGGTGCCGACCGGCGGCGTGCAGCCGGACACCATTCCAATCACCTACGTGCCGGCGCGCAACACGATCTTCCTGTCGCTTGCGCTCGCCTACGCGGAAGTCGTCGGCGCGGCGGACATTTTCTTCGGCGCCAATGCCGTGGATTATTCGGGTTACCCGGACTGCCGTCCCGATTTCATGCGCGCCTTCGAAGCGGTCGCCAATCTGGCAACGAGGGCGGCAGTGGAAGGCCGCGCTCTCACGCTGCACACGCCGATCATCACGCTGACCAAGGCCGACATCGTGCGGGAGGGCACGCGGCTGGGCGTGGACTACGCGCTCACGGTCTCGTGCTACCAGGCCACCGACGACGGCCGCGCGTGCGGCGTGTGCGATTCCTGTCGGCTGCGCAAGGGCGGCTTCGCCGGCGCCGGCCTTCCCGATCCCACCCGCTACGCGTGATCGTCATTCCAGAGAGACAGTAGTACGCTAAGCGCATGGATTCCCGCCTGCGCGGGAACGACAGGCCATGGAATACCGCCACCCGGTGTATCGTACAATCACGCGCATGGATGGCGGCCCCCACACCACGCAGCTCGTCTCGGCACTCGGCTTCGCGCTCGCGTTCATCTTCGGCTACGTCGGCAACAAGACGAGCTTCTGCACCTTGGGCGCGGTATCCGACATCGTCAACATGGGCGACTGGAACCGCATGCGCATGTGGCTGCTCGCCATTGCGGTGGCCATCCTCGGCGCGAACGGGCTGGCGCTCGCCGGGCTCGTCGATCTGTCGAGGTCCTTCTACGCGGGACCGAACTTCCTCTGGCTGTCGTTCATCGTGGGTGGACTGCTGTTCGGCGCCGGCATGACGCTCGGCTCGGGCTGTGGTTCCAAAACGCTGATCCGCATCGGCACCGGCAATCTCAAGTCGGTGGTGGTGGCGGTGTTCCTCGCCATCGCCGCGTACATGACGCTGAAGGGGCTCTTCGCGCAGTGGCGGGTGACGCTGTTAGCACCCGTCGCGGTCAACTTCGAGGCCTGGGGTCTCAAGGGCCAGGACCTGCCCACGCTCTTCGCGGGCGCCACCGGCGACCGCCGGGCGTGGCAGCTCATCCTTGCGGTGGTGCTCGGCGGCGCGCTGCTTGCCTTCGTGTTCAAGGCCCGCGACTTCCGCGCGAGCCGCGAATACCTCCTTGGCGGCGTCGTCGTGGGCCTGCTCGTCGCCGCCGGCTGGTACGTCACCGGCCACCTCGGCTACCGCGAGAATCCCGAAACGCTCGACATGGCTTTCTTCGGCACCAACTCGCGGATGGCGGAGTCGCTCACCTTCGTCGCGCCCTTTGCCTACGGGCTGGAACTGCTGATGTTGTGGTCCGACAAGTCGCTCGGCATCACCTTCGGCATCGCCACGGTGGCGGGCGTCATCGCGGGCTCGGCGGTCTACGCGCTGGTGTCGCGCACCTTCCGTTGGGAGAGCTTCACCTCCGCCGCCGACATGGGCCGGCACATGCTGGGCGGCACGCTGATGGGGTTCGGTGGCGTCACCGCCCTGGGCTGCACCGTCGGGCAGGGCATCACCGGTTTTTCCACGCTGGCGCTGGGTTCGATCCTGACCTTCTGCGCCATCATTGTGGGCGCTGCTGCGACCATGAAGTTCGAATACTGGCGGATGCTGCGCGAAAAGTAGCCCGGGCGGGCGCGTCAGCGCCCCGTGATTTGACCCTCCCCGGTGCGCGCCGGTAGAATGCGCGGCTTTCCGCCGGGGGGTTAGCTCAGCTGGTAGAGCAGCGGACTTTTAATCCGTTGGTCGCGAGTTCGATCCTCGCACCCCCTACCAGATTCAAAAAAAGGGCCGGTCTTTGACCGGCCCTTTTTTTGCGGGTATTGAATTCTTTTTAACTACTGCGCATTTCGGCCTCTAAGAATCTGGAGCGAGGCGTCCTTTTCGTCCTGAAATAACGACAAAATCGTAGCGTCGTCGAGGGACGCAAACTGCGTCGGAATGGAAGCGATTAATAGCTGATAAACGTCACTTGGCATCTCCATAGCGACAAGTTCATTCAGCCGAGATCGGCCTAAAGCAGCCAGTGCGCGAGCAACGACTTTGTCGCGTGGGAGATCGTCAGCACCTGACAACGTAAGCGAAGCGCGATCCGACCTCCTGGACCTGGAGCTATCGGGACCCTAAGAGACTGCCCGAGACGCAGAAGCGATTCACGGCGGAGGGAGCGGAAGTCGCCATCCGGACGCCGGACGAGATCCGCTGGATGATTCCGGTGGAAATGGAAGAATGGGCGAAAGTGGCGCGGGAAGCGGGGATGAAGGGGGAATAAGCGGTGGCAAACCCTGCAGTTGCGCCCTGTCGCCTGTCTATTTTCCGTCGCCGGACAATAGAAACCCGGGGCAGGCTTTATTCAATACACTTGGCTCTCATCACATCGGTAACCCACATGAAACCCGCCAAAAAAAGTTTTGATCCGCGCATCATCATCGCAGCGGCAAAAGAGAGCCGAGTAAAAGCCGCGGACTTGCGAAAGGCCATTAAGCGTGCCGAGGATCTTGGACTGAAGGCGGTGGTTCAGGAATTACAACTCTATCTGGATGGAATTGCATCCGAAATCCGGAAGGCGAAGCGCGCTGTAACGCCATCTGCTTAGACCGGATCGACAAGTCCGCGTGCGGGTGAAACACCGCGTCACGGATCGAGTTTGATCCCGGCCCTCGCAACCACCCCTTTCCACCGCTCGATCTCCAGCGGAATGAACTTGGTGAATTCTTCGGGCGACAGCGTGAAGATGTCGGCGCCGAGTTCGATCAGGCGGTCGCGCAAGTCCGGCGCCGCGACCGCTTCGCGCACCCACTGGTTGTAGCGGCTGACGATCTCCGCGGGTGTGCCAGCCGGCGCGAACAGCGCGTACCAGTTGCGGGCGTCCACGCCCGGATAGCCGAGTTCCTTCATCGCGGGAATGTCCGGAAACAGCGTCGTGCGGTCGGTGCCGGCAACGGCCAGCGCGCGCAGGCGGCCGCTCTTCAGGTAAGGCGTCAGTACCGGCAGGTCGGCGAACATCGCCTGTGCCTGTCCGCCGATCACGTCCGTGACGGCCGGCCCCGCGCCCTTGTAGGGGACGTGGGTGACCTTGATGCGGGCGAGGTCGGCAAACAGTTCGAGTGCGAGATGGGTATTGCTGCCGGCGCCACTGGAGGCGAACACCAGGTCCCCCGGCCGCGCTTTCGCGATGGCGATCAGTTCCTTCACGCTTTTCGCGGGCAGGCTGGGCGTAACGAACAGGATGACGGGCGTCGCAATGACGGGGGTGATCGCGGCGAAGTCCTTCACCGGATCGTAAGGCATCTTCGGATACACCGCGGGATTGATGGCCATGGTGCTGGAGGTCGGCATCAGCAGTGTGAGGCCGTCCGGTTTTGATTTAGCCACGAGCTCCGCGCCGATCATGCCGTTCGCACCGCCGCGGTTATCGACCACGACCGGCTGGCCGATCATGTCGGTCAGCTTGCGCGACAGCAGGCGCGCGGTGATGTCGGTGGGGCCGCCGGCGGCAAAGGGCACGACAATGCGCACCGGCTGCTTGGGCGCCCATTGGGCATGGGCGGGGAGCGGCAGGAGCAGGGCGGCGATCAGCAGGCGGCGTGGCATGCGGTTCTCCTCGGCAACAGGGCGTGGCGCACTTTACCATCGCGCCCAACGGGCATGGCCGCAGGACAACGGGCGGTAGAATCTTCGGATGGAACCGACCCCCACCGATCTCTTCGCCCCGGCCGCCAGCGTTGACGCCGCCATTCGCACACGCCGCTCCATCCGGGCCTTCTTGCCCACGCCCGTTCCCGACGCCACGATCCGCGACATGCTCGCGCTGGCCAGTCGCGCGCCGAGCGGTTCGAACATCCAGCCGTGGCAGGCGCATGTGCTGACCGGCGCCACGCTGGCGCGGCTCAAGACGCGTTTGACGCGCGCCTTCCTCGACGGCGAAGCGCACCAGCGCGATTACCGCTATTACACCGAGACCATCGTGGAGCCGTACCTCGATCGCCGGCGGCTGTGCGGCTGGGGCCTCTACGGCACGCTCGGCATCGGCAAGGGCGAACGCGAGAAGACACGCGCGCAACAGGCCCGCAACTGGCAGTTCTTCGATGCGCCGATGGGGTTGGTGTTCGCGATCGACCGCGCGCTGGAGAAAGGATCGTGGCTCGACTACGGCATGTTCCTGCAGACGATCATGCTGGCGGCGCGCGGGTACGGCCTGCATACCTGCGCGCAGGCCTCCATTGCACAGTATCCGGACCTGGTGCGCGCGGAACTGGGCATCGGCGATGACCATCTGGTGATCTGCGGCATTGCATTGGGCTACGCGGACCCGGACGCCGTGGTGAACACGTTTCAGCCGGCGCGCATTCCGCTCGGGGATTACGCGCACTTTCACGACTGACGCACGTACTGCACAGTGACGGCGCGTTGCGACTGCGGGCCGCACCGCTTCGAAGCTCAGAAGGTGCCGGAGGTCTGTGCTAGCATCCTCCCGCACGCATGGCGCGGTTCTTGCCTCTCAAGGCCTTACCGAAACCGCTTTCGCCCTCTGCTGGAGACCTCATGAAGTTCAAATGCTTTGTACTGGCTTTGTTCGCTGCTGCGCCGTGGCCCGCGCTGGCGCAGTCCGACTATCCGACCAAGCCGATCCGCCTGATCGTCGGCTTCACGCCCGGCGGCATTTCCGATGTACTGTCGCGCGCCATCGCGGCGCGCCTGTCCACCGCGCTGGGACAACAGGTCATCGTCGAGAATCGCCCCGGCGCCGGCACGACGATCGCGTCCGAACTGGTCGCGAAGAGCGCGCCGGACGGCTACACGCTGATGTTCCAGGACATCACGACGCACGCGATCAATGTGAGCCTCTATAAAAAGCTGCCGTACGACGCGGTGAAGGACTTCACGCCCATCACGCTCGTCGCCTCCACGCCGCTGATCCTGGTGGTGCACCCGTCGCTACCGGTGAAGAACGTGAAGGAGCTCATCGCGCTGGCGAAGTCCAAGCCCGGCGAGATCGCCTACGCTTCTTCCGGCAACGGCACCATTCTGCATCTCGCGGGCGAGTCCTTCCAGACGCAGTCCGGCACCAAGATGATCCATGTGCCGTACAAGGGCAGCGCGCCGGCGGTGCAGGCGCTGCTCTCCGGCGAAGTTGCGCTCACCTTCGGCACCACGCCGGCGGTCATCCCGTCGTTCAAGGCGGGGCGCGTCAAGGCGCTGGGTGTGACGACGGCGAAGCGCGTGCCGGGCCTCGACATCCCAACGATCGCCGAAGGCGGATTGCCGAAGTTCGAGATCGTGCTCTACAGCGGCGTCCTGGGTCCCGCCGGGCTGCCGCCGGCCATCGTCAACCGGCTCAATGCCGAACTGACGAAAGTCGTGAACATGCCCGAGATGAAAGACGTCTATAACAATCTCGGCGCCCAGCCCATGACCAACACGCCCGAACAGTTCGCCGCGCACATCAAGTCCGAGATCACCAAGCTGGGCGTGGCGGTCACCGCGTCGGGCGCGAAGCTGGACTGAAACAACACCCCGGAGGAATGGATGGCCAGCCCGCTGCTGCCGAAGAACCCGCGCTACGACTATTCGCCCATCGTCGAGCGCAAGGACTACGCTTGGCCGGGCGGACGGCGGCTGGCCTTCACGATCACCACCAACATCGAGGTGTTCGCCTTCGGCGCTGGCAAGGGCCACGACCCGGCGAAGACCGGCGAGCCGCAGACGCACCGCAATTACGCCTGGCGCGATTACGGTAACCGGGTCGGCATCTGGCGCCTGTTCGAGCTCGCGGACGAGCTGAAGCTCCCGCTGGCGCACAACACCAACAGCCTGCTGTATGAATACTGCCCGCAGATCCTCGAGGCCGCCCGCAAGCGCGGCGACGAGATCGTCGCGCACGGCCGCACCAACGCGGAAGACCTGCGCGGACTCTGGCAGGACGACGAGGCGCGGCTGATCCGCGAGGTGACCGACACCATCGCGCGCCACGAAGGCGCGGCGCCCAAAGGCTGGATGGGTGCGGGGGCCTACGAATCCGCGCACACGCCGGACTTGCTCAAGGAGGCCGGCTACACCTACCTCATGGACTGGCCGATGGACGACCAGCCGGTGTGGATGCGCACGCGCGCCGGCCCCATTCTGTCGGTCCCCTACCCGGTGGAACTGAACGATTCGCAGCAGAACATCCATCGCAAACATTCCGCGCGCGAGTTCTGCGACATGGTGATGGACCAGTTCGAGGAAATGATCGTCGAGAGCGCGCGCCGGCCGCTGGTGATGAACGTCTCCATCCATCCGTATGTATTCGGCCAGCCGTACCGCCTGCATCCCCTGCGCAAGACCCTGGAGGCCATCCAGCGCCACGCGCTCGCCAAGCATGTCTGGTTCTGCCAGCCGCGTGAGATCGCCGACCATTGCCTGACCCTGTCGCCGGGCACGGTGCCCGGCAGCTAATGTTCCCGGAGACTGCCATGCTGAAACGAGTGTTTACCCTTGGCCTGCTGCTGGCCGCTGCCGCTGCTTCCGCGCAGGAGTACCCCGCCAAGACCGTGCGCGTGATCATCCCGTGGGCGGCGGGCGGTTCCACCGATTCCATCGGCCGCATCTGGGCCGCCCGCATGGGGGAGAACCTCGGTCACCAGTTCGTCATCGACAACCGGCCGGGCGCGACCGGCACCATCGGCACCGCGCAGGCCGCGAAAACGCCGGCGGACGGCTACACGGTGCTCATGGGCAGCAACAGCACCTTCGCCATCGCGCCGCATCTCTACAAGTCGCTGCCGTACGACAGCGACAAGGTGTTCACCCCGATCAGCCTCGCGGCGCTGAGCCCGCAGATGCTGTGCGTCCATCCATCGGTGCCGGCGAAGGACCTCAAGTCCTTTATCGCCTTGGCAAAGTCGAAGCCCGACCAGATTCCATTCTCCAGCGCGGGCACGGGCTCGACGAGCCACATGGCGACCGAACTCTTCATGGCGATGGCGGGCGTGAAGATGATCCACGTCCCCTACAAGGGCGGCGCGCCGTCGGCGCAGGCCTTGCTCGGCGGCGAGACGGCAATGTCCTTCGTGGACGTGATCACGGCGCTGCCCTTCGCGCAGGTCGGCCGGCTGCGCTGCCTGGGGGCGAGCACGCGGGAGCGCTCGCCGATGATGCCCGACGTGCCGACCATCAACGAGGCGGGCCTGAAGGGCTTCGAATCGGGCACGAGTTTCGGCGTGTTCGTGCCGCTGGGGACGCCCAAGCCGGTGGTGGACAAGCTCGCGCGCGAGACCGTGCGCGCGTTGAACACGCCCGACGTGAAGGAAAAGCTGCGACTGCAGGGCATCGACGTCGTGGCGAGCACGCCCGACGAGTTTGCGGCCTACATCAAGGCCGAGTCGGGCAAGTGGGGCAAGATCGTCCGCGACCGCGGCATCACCGCAGAGTAGCCGGCACTCCTACCGCCTTGACGCCCGCCGGCAACGCGCCGGCGCGCACCACCTCCAGCACGCGCTCGAGCAGTGCCTGCGCCGCCGGCGACAGCGCCCGCCCGCGGCGCGTGATCAGGCAGATCTCGCGGTCGAGCACGGGTTCCGTCAGCGGGCGGAACACCAGGCCTTCAAGCGGGGCCTCCAGCGCGGTCAGCGCGGGCAGCACGGAAATGCCCAGGCCCCGCTTCAGCATGGCGAGCAGCGAATGGCTGCTGGACGTCGCATAGCGCGCCTCGCGCAGCGTCGCCGGCAGCCCCGGCACCTCCTTCAACATGGCGTGGATGCCGGTGTCGTCGGCGAGGCCGATGAAGGGCTGGTCGCGCAACTGCTTCCACGCCAGGCCGCGCTGCTTGGCCAGCGGATGGTCGGCCCGGCACACCAGCCCGAAGCGGTCGCGCAGAAGCGGCCGGAATTCGAGGTTGGGGTCCTTTGCCCACGGACTGGTCAGGCCGAAATCGGCGCCGCTGCCGAGCACCATCTGCTGCACCAGGCCGGAGCCGGCGTCACGCACCGCGATGCTGATGTTCGGGAAGTCTTCGCCGAAGCGCGCGATGGCGGGCGACAGGATGTGCGCGATCACCGACGGCGCGGCGGCGATGCTGACGTGGCCGCGCTGCCGCCCGGCCACCGCGCGCACGTCGGCGATCGCCGCGTCGAAGTCGCGGAGCAGGCGCTCCGCCACCGGCAGGAAGCCGACGGCGTCCTGGGTGAGGCTCACGCGCCGGGTGGTGCGGTCGAACAGCTTTAAGCCCAATGCCTGCTCGAACTGCTGGATGGTGGCGGTCAGGGAGGAGGGGGTGACGTACAGGCGCTCGGCGGCCTGGGTGAAGCCGCCCGCCTCGGCGACGGCCACGAAGCTGCGCAGATGCTTCAGCGAAACCGGGCCTTTTTGACTATTCGGCATATCAGAATAATAAAGCGTAATTTCCCGTTTGTGACAAGAATCGTCCGGTTCTAACATCAGCCTTCATTCCTGCTCCCGGACCTTCCCCATGGGTTTTTTCGCTCCCCGGCTCGACCGCATCAAGCATTCCCCCAGCAACGCCGCCGCCCAGCGCGTGCGCGAACTGCGTGCCGAAGGCCGCGATGTCATCGGGCTGACCATCGGCGAGCCGGATTTCGACACGCCGCCACACGTGAAGCAGGCGGTGATCCGCGCGATGGAGCGCAACGAAACCAAGTACACGACGGTGGACGGCACCGATGCACTGAAAGACGCGATCTGCGCCAAGTTCAAGCGCGAGAACGGTCTCGTGTATGCGCGCGACCAGGTCACGGCGGCCACCGGCGCCAAGCAGATCGTGTTCAACGCGATGATGGCGACGCTGTCGGCCGGCGATGAGGTGGTGGTGCCGGCGCCGCACTGGGTGTCCTACCTCGACATGCCGCTGGTGGCCGACGGCACGCCGGTCTCGGTGCAGTGCGGGCCGGAAACCGGCTTCAAGCTCACCCCGGCCGCGCTGGAAAAGGCGATCACGCCGCGCACCAAGTGGCTGCTGCTCAACTCGCCGTGCAATCCGACGGGCGCCGTCTATTCGGCCGCCGAACTGAAGGGCCTGGCCGACGTGCTGCTGCGCCATCCGCACGTCTGGGTGCTGGCTGACGACATCTACGAACATCTGCTGTTCGACGGCGTGAAGTTCGCGACCATCGCGCAGGTCGAGCCGCGGCTCTTCGATCGCACGCTGACGGTGAACGGCGCGTCCAAGGCCTACGCGATGACCGGCTGGCGGATCGGCTACGCGGGCGGGCCGAAGGCGCTGATCAAGAACATGGCGAAACTGCAATCGCAGAGCACATCGAATCCGTCGTCGATCAGCCAGGCCGCAGCGATCGAGGCGCTCAACGGCCCGCAGGACCTGATTCCCGAGCGCGCGCGCTCGTTCCAGAAACGGCGCGACCTGGTGCTCGCGGCGCTGGCCGAAGCGCCGGGCCTCGAGTGCTACCGGCCGCAGGGCGCCTTTTATATGTGGGTCAACTGCGCGGGCACGCTGGGCAAGCGCACGCCCGAGGGCAAGCTGATCGCGACCGAACAGGACTTCGTGCTGCACCTGCTGGACCGCGGCGTTGCCGTGATCCAGGGCGAGGCTTACGGCGTGTCGCCGTACTTCCGGATGTCGATCGCCACCGCGGAAGACCAGCTCGAAGAAGCCTGCCGCCGCATCAAGCGCGCGGCCGTCGAGTTGACGTGAACGCCGCCGCCCGTCCTGCGGCGGCCGCCTCCGTGCGGCCTCTGCTGATGACGCCGATCGCGGTGCGCGGCCTTACCGCGCGCAACCGCGTGGTGGTGTCGCCGATGTGCCAGTACTCGTCCGCCGATGGCGGGCCCGGCGATTGGCACCTCGTGCACCTCGGCAAGTTCGCGCTGGGTGGCGCCGGGATCGTGTTCTGCGAGGAGACCGCGGTCGAGCCGCGCGCCCGCAAGTCCTACGAGTGCGCCGGCATCTACGACGCGAAGCACGTGCCGATGTATCGCCGCATCACCGGCTTCCTGCGCGAGCACGGCGCGATTCCGGCGATGCAGCTCGGGCATGCCGGGCGCAAGGCCGCGTGCGGCCCGCCGTGGACCAACTTCGCGCCTCTGACGGCGGCGGACGCGGCGAGCGGCCGCGCGCCCTGGCAGCCGATTGCGCCCAGCCCACTTCCGCCGCGCGCGGAAGCGCAGGTGCCGCATGCGCTCACGCCCGCCGAGATCCGCGAGACACTCGCGGCCTGGCGTGAGGCGACGCTGCGCACGCTCGACGCCGGCTTCGACCTGATCGAAATTCATGGCGCGCACGGCTACCTGATTCACCAGTTCCTGTCGCCGCTGGCCAACCAGCGCACCGATGGCTACGGCGGTGATCTCGCCGGCCGCATGCGCTACGCGCTGGAAGTGGCGGAGACGGTGCGCGGCGCCGTGCCGAAGGAAACGCCGCTGTTCTTCCGGGTGTCAGCGGTGGACGGCGAGGGCGGCGCCTGGAACATGGATGACACCGTGGCGCTCGCGAAAGCACTGAAGGAACGCGGCATCGACGTGATCTGCTGTTCCTCAGGCGGCATCAGCGGCCCGCTCAACATGGCGATCGTGCCGCGCCAGCCCGGTTACCAGGTTCCATACGCCGAACGCGTGAAAAAGGAGGCCGGCCTGATGAGCTGCGCGGTAGGCCTCATCACCGAGCCGGCGCACGCGGAGGCCATCCTGCAGGCGGGCCAGGCCGACTTCATCGCGCTTGCGCGGGAGCTGATGTACAACCCGAACTGGGCCGTGCACGCCGGCAAGGCGCTGGGCGATCCGGAGTACCTCGACCTGCTGCCGGAAGCCTATGCGTGGTGGCTGAAGCGGCGGGAGAAGATCAGGGAGATTTCATAGGTACCGTCATTCCGGCCGGGGTGGGGAGAGGGCGCCCCACCCTTCTCCGCCGGAATCCAGGAGGGCGGGCATGAAATAACCCTGCGTCTACATTCTTACAAGCAAACAAAACGGGACTTTGTACGTAGGTGTCACCTCGAACCTGATCAAACGGGTGTGGGAGCACAAGGAAGACGTAGTGCCCGGTTTCACGAAGCAGTACGGGGTGCATCTGTTGGTGTGGTTTGAAATGCATGAAACGATGGATGCAGCGATTACGCGGGAAAAGCAGATCAAGAAGTGGAACAGGGAATGGAAGATCAGGCGCATCACCGAAACCAATCCGGATTGGAAGGACCTGTATTTCGATTTGATTTAAGGCTGGATCCCCGCCTGCGCGGGGATGACGTCACAGGCGACGCCGGCTGTTGTTCCGTCATTCGCGCGCAGGCGGGAATCCAGTTTTTTCGCCACTCTTTGAGAAACACACTAATGCCCAAGCAAACATCCCCCACCCTCCGCATCGCCGTCGACATCGGCGGCACCTTCACTGACGGCCTCGCTGTCCTCAATCCCGGGGGTCGCATCTGGGTCGGCAAGACGCTGACCACGCCGCACGATCCGGGCGAGGCGGTGAGTACCGTCATCGTCGACCTGCTGCGCCAGATGGCCCCCGTCGCTGCTGCCGCGAAGGCGCCGGTGACGGAAGTCGTGCACGGCACGACGCTCGTCACCAACACGCTGATCGAGCGCAAGGGCGCCCGCACCGGCCTCGTGGCCACCAAGGGCACGCGCGACGTGCTGACGGTGGCGCGCGAAATCCGCTACGAGCTCTATGATCTCAATCTCGAGATGCCGCCGCCGCTGGTGCCGGACGCCCTGCGCGTGGAGGCGAACGAACGGCTGGACGTCGAGGGTAAGGTCGTCACCGCGCTGGACGACGCGGAGATCGCTCGCGTGCTCGACGCGATCGGCAAGCTGGACATTGAGGCCGTGGCGGTG
>CAZXNF010000012.1:0-20285 GCA_964641785.1 uncultured Streptomycetaceae bacterium
TCATGGGTCAGGGCGCGGGCAGCACGGCGGACTACCTGTCGCGCTTTCTCGGCGTGCGCCTGACCGAGAAATGGGGCCAGGCGCTGGTGGTGGACAACCGTGCCGGCGCGGGTGGGACGATCTCGGCAGACCTGGTCGCGAAGTCGGCGCCGGACGGCTACACGCTGGTGATGGGGCACGCCGGACCGATGGTGAGCGCCGTGTCCCTCTACCAGCCGCTCCCGTACGACCCGGTGAAGGATTTCGCGCCGGTGACGATGGTGTCGCGCGGGGTGACCGTGCTGGTGTCCCATCCGTCACTGCCGGCATCGAACGCGCAGGAACTGATCGCCTACGCCAAACAGAAGGGCAATCTTACCTACGGCTCGGCGGGCAACGGCACCATCAGCCACCTGACCGGCGAGCTGTTCAACCAGGTGACCGGGCTTAAGATCCTGCACGTGCCGTACAAGAGCGCGGGCTTTGCGCTGACGGCGTTGCTCGGGAACGAGGTGCAGGTTTCCTTCCTGTCGCCGATCACGGCCTACTCGCAGCTGAAGGCCGGCAAGGTCAAGGCCTACGCGGTGTCGAGCAAGGAACGTTTCGCGGGCGCGCCGGACATCCCGAGCGCCACCGAGGCGGGAATTCCGGGGATGCAGGCGTTGCTGTGGTTCGGCGTGTTCGCACCGGCCAAGACGCCGCGGCCGGTCGTGATGAAACTCAATCAGGACATCGGCGACCTGCTGCGCCAGCCGGAGGTGAAGGAGGCGCTGCTCAAGCAGGGCGCGGAGGCGTCGCCGTCGACGCCGGAAGAACTGGGCAAGTTCGTGCAGGGCGAACTGGCGAAATGGACGCCGATCATCAAGGCGGCGGGCATGAAGGCGGATTGATCCGCCGCACGGGAAACGGAGTGCAGCCATGAACCATCCGGGTGAAGTGAAGCGCGATCCGCGCATCGAATCTGCCATCGCGCACTGGGCGCCGCGCTTTGTGGTGAACGGCGTGCCGCTGACGGACTTTCAGGAGGTCACAGCACCCCTGCACAGCTGGGACGACTGGTGCGCCGCGTGGTCGCAGCGTGCGGCCGTGCACGAAGGGCTGGGCGAGGCGGCACTGAAGGAAGGTTTCGGGCTGTCGGCGGGCGAGCACTACACGCGCGCAGCGGTGTGCTACCACTTCGGCAAGTTTTTGTTCGTCAACGACATGGCGCAGATGAAGGCTGCGCATGCCAAGGCTGTTGAATGCCGCCAGAAGGCGCTGCCGCTGATCGATCCGCCAGGCGAGCGCGTGGCGATGCCGTACGAGGGCAAGCATCTGTATGGCATTCTGCGTAGACCCAAGGGCGTTGGAAAGCCGCCCGTGGTCGTGATGTGCATGGGCCTCGATTCCACCAAGGAAGAGATGGGGGATTACGAGGACCGTTTCCTCGCACGCGGTCTGGCGACGCTGGCGTTCGACGGGCCGGGACAGGGCGAGGCGGAATACGATTTCCCAATCTGCCCGGAATACGAAATACCGGTGAAAGCCGTGATCGACTGGATTGAGACGCGCGCCGATCTCGACCGCGAGCGCATCGGCATCTGGGGCGTGTCCTTCGGCGGCTACTACGCGCCGCGTGCGGCCGCGTTCGAGAAGCGCATCAAGGCCTGCGTGTCGCTATCTGGCGCGTACCAGCGCTCGACGAGCTTCGAGAGCCGGCCCGTCATCAACGTGGAGGCTTTCCGCGTGCGCTCGGGCAGCAAGGACCTCGAAGAGGCGGGCAAGGTGGCGGCGCGCGTGTCGTTGAAGGGCATCGCGAAGAACATCACCTGCCCGATCTACATCGTGGCGGGTACCAAGGATCGGCTGACTCCGGTGTCGGCCGCCCGGCAACTGGCCGCGGAAGTGTCGGGGCCGTGCGTGCTGTCCATCATCGAAGGCGGCAATCACGTCGTGAACAACCTGTGGTATCAGTACCGGCCGCAAACGGCGGACTGGATGGCGCAGCAATTAGGGGTCAAAAGCATTTAGGCGCCAAGGACGCCAAGGAGATACGAAAGACTAAAACCCGTCGCGGCTGGGTTTCCCTTTTTCTCTATCTTCTCTCGTCTATCGTCTTTCGCCTTTAGCTTGGTTTTTCTTGGCGTCCTTGGCGTACCCCTCAAGGGGGTATCTAGACCTTGGCGGCAGATATCGTTTTGGGAGTCATGAACATGGCAGGCAGGAAGAAAGTTGAACCGCAGCACGTCAAGCCCGATTCCATTCCGGCCAAAGGCCGCAAGGGGAAGTCGCTGGCTGAGACGATGGTGGAGTTCCCGGACCCCGGCCACCGCTGGGACCGGCCGCTGCAGGCGCCGGGCCGCATGCAGGTGGACTTCGAGGAACGCGTCGATTTCCGCCGGCTGCATGACTATCGCCTTGGCCGCACGCGCGCGGCGCTCGCGAAATCGGGTCTGGGCGCGGTGCTGGTGTTCGACCAGTACAACGTGCGCTACATCTCCAGCACGGTGATCGGCGAGTGGGCGCGCGACAAGCTGACGCGCTGGTGCCTGTTCACCGGCAACGGCGACCCGTATCTGTGGGACTTCGGTTCGGCGGCGCGCCACCATCGCCTCTACGCGCCGTGGCTGCCGACCAACCACTGCCTCGCCGGCAATGTCGGCATGCGCGGGGCGATCCATCCGAAGGTGGGATTGTTCGAGGAAGCCGCGCAGGAGATCTACGACATCCTCAAGCAGGAAGGCGTGGCCGACATGCCGCTGGGCATCGACGTCGTCGAGCCGCCGTTCCTGTTCGCGCTGCAGAAGCTGGGCCTCCAGGTCCGCGACTGCCAGCAGGTAATGCTGGAGGCGCGCGAGATCAAGAGCCACGATGAGATCACGCTCCTCAACACGGCCGCCGCCATGGTGGACGGCGTCTATCAGGACATCTACGAGGCGCTAAAGCCCGGCATCCGCGAGAACGAGATCGTGGCGCTGGCGACCAAGCGCCTGTACGAGATGGGCTCGGACTGCGTGGAGGCGATCAACGCGATCGCCGGCGAGCGCTGCAGCCCGCATCCGCACAACTTCACCGACCGGCTGATCCGGCCCGGTGACCAGGCCTATTTCGACATCATCCAGTCGTACATGGGCTACCGCACCTGTTACTACCGCACCTTCACCGTGGGCTCGGCCACTCAGCCGCAGCTCGACGCCTACAAGAAGGCCCGCGGGTGGATGGATGGCGCGATCTCCATGCTGCGCCCGGGTGTGACCACGGACAAGGTGGCGAAGATGTTCCCGAAATCCACCGAGATCGGCTTCGAAACCGAGATGTCGGCCTTCGGCCTGAATTTCTGCCACGGCCTCGGGCTCGGCCTGCACGAGAAGCCGCTCATCTCGCGCCTGAATTCGTTCAAGGACACCTACGAACTGAAGGCCGGCATGGTGTTCGCGGTGGAGACCTTCTGCCCGGCGACGGACGGCGTGTCCGCCGCGCGCATCGAGGAAGAGGTGGTGCTGACGCCCAAGGGCGCGCAGGTCATCACCTTGTTCCCGGCGCAGGAATTGCCGATCGCCAACAGGTACTGAGAAAGCGAGAGAAGAGAGAGAGGAGAGACGAGAGACGAGAAAGCGAAAGTCGATAATTCTCGTGGAGTGCTCTTTCCTCTTTCCTCTTTCCTCTCTCGTCTCTCTTCTTTCGCCTCTGATATGGACACACCCGATAAAGTTCTTTTACCCGCGGCACTGGCAGAACTCTCCCGGTTGCTGGGCGACCGCGTGTCCACGGCGCTTGCGCTGCGCGAGCGCCACGGCCAGGACGAGTCGTGGCACGCGCCGCATGCGCCGGACGCGGTGGTGTTCCCGCAGACGACAGCGGAGGTGGCCGCGATCCTGCGCGTGTGTGCGAAGCATGGCCTGCCGGTGATCCCGTTCGGCGTCGGCACCTCGCTGGAAGGCAATATCGCGGCGCTACGCGGCGGCGTGTGCATCGACATGAGCCGCATGAACCGTGTGCTGGAAGTCAACGGCGCCGACATGGATGCCCGGGTCGAGGCCGGCGTGACGCGCAAGCAGTTGAACGCCCACATCAAGGACACGGGCCTTTTCTTCTCCGTGGACCCCGGCGCGGACGCGACGCTCGGCGGCATGGCCTCGACGCGCGCCTCCGGCACGACGACCGTCCGCTACGGCACGATGCGCGAAAACGTCCTCGGGCTGACCGTGGTGCTGGCCGACGGGCGGGTGATCCGCACCGGGACGCGCGCCCGCAAGTCCGCCGCGGGTTATGACCTGACCCGGCTGTTCGTCGGCGCGGAAGGCACGCTGGGCGTGGTCACCGAAGTGCAGGTCCGCCTGCATCCCGTGCCGCAGGCGATCAGCGCGGCGGTGTGTCCATTCGCGACGATGGCAGGTGCGGTGGAGGCGGTGATCGAGATCATCCAGACCGGCATACCGGTGGCGCGCATCGAGTTCCTCGACGAGGTGCAGATGCGCGGCGTGAACCTCTTTTCGAAGCTGGGCTATCCCGAGCAGCCCACGCTGTTCTTCGAGTTTCACGGCACCGCGGCTAGCGTCAAGGAGCAGGCGCAGCTCGCCGGTGCAATTACCGGCGAACACGGCGGCGGCGGTTTCCAGTGGGCGCTGCAGGCGGAAGACCGCAGCCGGCTGTGGCAGGCGCGGCACGATGTCCTCTACGCGGGGCTTGCGCTGCGGCCCGGCGCCAAGGCTTATGTCACCGACGTCTGCGTGCCGATTTCGCGGCTTGCGGAATGCATCGCCGAGACGCGCCGCGATATCGACGCCTCCGGGCTGATGGTGCCCATGGTCGGCCACGTCGGCGACGGCAATTTCCACCTTCTGGTGCTGGTCAAGCCCGACGCGCCGCAGGAAATCGCCGACGCGAACGCGCTGAACGAGCGGCTGGTCGCGCGCGCCCTCGCGATGGGCGGCACTTGCACCGGCGAGCACGGGATCGGCTACGGCAAGCTGGCCTCGCTGCGCGCGGAGCATGGCGAGGCGGTGGACGTGATGAAACAACTGAAAGCGGCGCTCGACCCGCTGAACCTGATGAACCCCGGCAAGATCGTTCAGTAACCGAAAGGAGCATTGTGGCCACCAGCACCCTCAAGCAACCGGCGAAGTCTTCTTCGCCGGCCGACGATATCGGGCCCGATACCCGGCTCGACCTCTACCGCCTGCAGATGGAGATCCGCTATTGCGAGAAGCGGGCCTACGACCTCTTCCTGCAGAACCTGATCAAGGGCACCAGCCACCTGTCGCTCGGCCAGGAAGCGATCGCCGCCGCGTTCGGCGTGGCGATGAAGCCGACCGACTGGACCTTCTGTACCTACCGCGGCCACGCGCACACACTGGCGCGCGGCGCATCGATGACCGGCGTGCTGGGCGAACTGATGGGGCGCGAGTGCGGGCTCCTTGGCGGCAAAGGCGGCTCCATGCACCTGACGGATGTGTCCAAGGGGGCGATGGGCTCCTACGCGATCATCGGTGCACACCTGCCGGTGGCGGCGGGGGCGGCGTGGTCGGCCCAGTATCGCGGTACGGACCAGGTGGCTGTGTGCTTCTTCGGCGACGGCACGACGAACATCGGCGCCTTCCATGAGGCGCTCAACATGGCCGCCGTGTGGAAGCTGCCGGTGGTGTACGTGTGCGAGAACAACCTTTACATGGAATACACACCGATCGACCAGGTCACCGCGGTCAAGCACCCTGCGGCCGACCGCGCCTCGGCCTATGGGCTGGAGCGGATCATCGTCGACGGCAACGACGCGGACGCCACTTACCGGGTGGCCATGACCGCGTTGGACAAGGCCCGCGCCGGCGGCGGGCCCTCGCTGATCGAGGCCATGACCTACCGGCACTCCGGCCATTCGCGCGCCGATCCGGGCAAGTACCGGCCGGCCGGCGAACTGGAGAAGTGGCTGGAGCGCGACCCGATCAAGATGTATCGCGAGCGGTTGCTCGGACTCGGCTTCAACGAAGCCACGGTCAAGGACATTGAAGACACCGCGATGGCGCAGGTGAACGAGGCGACGGAGGCTGCAAAGGTGTCGCCGCCGCCCTCGCTCGACATGATCGACAAGGATGTGTGGGCGGACGGAGGCACGGCATGGCGGAACTGACCTATCGGGACGCCGTGGCGGCCGGCATCGCGCAGGAGATGGCGCGCGACGAGAACGTCGTCTTCCTCGGCGAGGACGTGGCAGCGGCGGGCGGCGTGTTCAAGGCGACCGTGGGCTTACTCGAGAAGTTTGGGCCGAAGCGCGTGCGCGACTGCCCCATTTCCGAGCAGGCGATTCTTGGCGCTGCGATGGGGGCGGCGATGACGGGCCTGAAGCCGATCGCCGAGATCATGTTCTCGGACTTCCTTGCGGTGTGCTGGGATATCGTGGCGAATGAAATCGCGAAATCGCGTTACATGACGAACGGCCAGATTTCATTGCCACTCGTGATCCGCACCGCGAACGGCGCCGGCTCGCGTTTCGGCGCGCAGCACTCGCAGGCGGTGGAAAACTGGGCGATGGCGATCCCCGGCATCAAGGTGGTGGCGCCAGCCTTCCCGGCGGACGTCAAGGGTTTGCTCGCGGCCGCCGTGCGCGATCCGGACCCGGTGCTGTTCTTCGAGCAGAAGTCACTCTATTCGATGAAGGGCGAGGTGCCAGACGGCGAATACGTGGACGAGCTGGGCAAAGCGAAAGTGATCCGCCGTGGCAAGGACGTGACCATCGTGGCGCTGGCGTCCATGGTGCACAAGTCCTTCGACGCCGCGAACATTCTCGAGCGGGAATACGGGATCTCCTGCACGGTGGTGGATGTGCGCTCGCTGGTGCCGCTCGACACGCAGACCATCCTCTCCGAGGTGGTGAAAACGGGCCGGCTGGTGACGGTGGAAGAAAATCCGCGGCTGTGCGGGTGGGGTGCGGAGATCGCGTCCATCGTCGCCGACGAGTGCTTCTGGAGTCTCGACGGGCCGATCCACCGCATCACGACGCCGCATATTCCGCTGCCGTCGGCGGACCATCTCGAAGACGCGACGATCCCCTCGGTGGAACGCATCGTGCGCGAAATCAAAGACAAAATAGATTAGCCGCTAAGTTGCCAAGAGTTCAAAGTAGATGCGAAAGATGATAGACGAAAGACGATAGATGGCCAGTCATCGCAGCCGGTGGATGTCCTTACCTCTATCTTCTCTCGGCTATCGTCTCTCGCCTTTTCTGAACCGCACTTTTCTTGGCGTCCTTGGCGTACCCCTCAAGGGGGTATCGAGACCTTGGTGGCCAACCGTTCTAGGGGTTAGTGGTATATGGACGTAATCATGCCGCAGTTGGGCGAGACCGTTGCCGAAGGCACGGTGGCCAAGTGGTACAAAAAGGTCGGCGACGCCGTGAAGGCGGACGAGACTCTGTTCGATGTCGAAACGGACAAGGTCAGCACCGAGATTCCGTCGCCGGTGGACGGCATCGTTGCCGAGATCCTGATCGGCGAGGGCGTGAGCGCCAAGGTGGGGGTACGTCTGGCGGTGATTCGCGAAGGCGGCGGCGCCGCGACCACGGTTGCGGCTGCACCCGCGACGAAAGCCGCGCCGGCAGCGGTCGCAGCGGCGAGCGCACCCCGCTCAGCGCCGCCACGCGCGGACGCGCAGGAACGCCTGTCGCCGGTGGTGCGCCGGCTGGTCGCGGAACATGGACTGGATATCCGGTCGATCGCGGGCAGCGGGCGCGACGGCCGCATCACGCGCGAGGACGTGCTGCTGCATCTTCAAAACCGTGCAGGTGAACCGATAGAGGCGCGCACGGAGACGCCCGCGCAGCATCATATCGATGGCGCCGAGCGGCTCCCGCTCAACAGCATCCGCCGCCGCACTGCCGAGCACACGGCCCGGGTGTGGAGCACCGTGCCGCACGTCCTGCAGGCGATGGAAGTGGATTTCCTGCGCGTGGAACAGGCGCGGGCGAAACACGGCGCGGCGTGGAAGGCGCGCGAGGGTTTTTCGCTGACCTACCTGCCGTTCATCGCGCGGGCAGTGTCGATCGCGCTGGCGAAGTTTCCGCATCTCAACGCTTCGCTCGACCACGACCATCTGGTGCTGCACAAGCGGATCAATCTCGGCATCGCCGTGGACCTCGGCTTCGAAGGGCTTGTTGTCCCGGTGGTGAAGGACGTACCGAACAAGTTGCTGCCGCAGATCGCGCGGGAGATCAACGACCTGGCGGTGCGTGCGCGAGCCGGCAGGCTCAAGCCAGACGATACGACCGAGGGCACCTACACGCTGTCGAACTCCGGCGTGTTCGGCACGCTGATCACCGCACCGATCGTGAACGCGCCGCAGGTGGCAATCCTGTCTACCGACGGCGTGAAGAAGCGGCCGGTCGTCATCGAGAACGAAGCGGGCGACAGCATCGCGATCCGGCCGGTGGGCGTGCTGGCGCAGACCTTCGACCACCGCGCTATCGACGGCGCCTATTCCGCTGCCTTCCTCAAAGAGGTCAAGACGGCGATCGAGTCGCGCGACTGGGCGCAGGCGCTGGAGGCGTAAGTGAAGCGAACTGAACCGCAGAGACGCGGAGGCGCAAAGAGAAAAGCACGAAACTGCATGCGGAAGGGCAAGACGGGCAGACTTACTCCGCTTCTCTGCGCCTCCGCGGTGAAATTCTTCTTTCATGGGATTCTGTAATGGCAAATATGAAACAACACAAACTCGGCTGGATCGGTATCGGCCGCATGGGCTATGCGATGGCGGAACGGCTGGCAAAAGCCGGCTGCGACATCGCCGTCTGGAACCGCACCAAAGCCAAGGCGGAGCCGCTGGCCAAGGTCGGCGCGAAGGTGGTGGATAAGCTGACCGACCTCGCCGGGTGCGACATCGTGTTCACCATGGTGTCCACCGGCAAAGACGTGAAGGAAGTGCTGTTCGGGCCCAACGGCGTCACCTCCGGCGGCAATACGCCGAAGATCATCGTGGACAGCACCTCGATTTCTCTGGAGGAGTCCGCGGAGATTCGGGCGAAGCTCGCAACGCTCGGCGTGAAGATGCTCGCTGCTCCCGTTTCCGGCAACGCCAAGGTCATCAAGGCGGGCAAGCTGACGGTGGTGGCCTCCGGCCCGAAGGATGCCTTCGATGCTGTGTCGCCCTACCTGGAAGCCATCGGCCGCGGCGTGTCCTACGTGGGCGACGGCGAGCTTTCCCGCATCGCCAAGATCTGCCACAACGTGATGCTCGGCGTGGTGATCCAGAACCTGTGCGAGATCACGGTGCTGGCGGAAAAGGCCGGCATGCAGCGTCATGCTTTTCTCGACTTCCTGAACAAAAGCGTGATGGGGTCGATGTTCACCGCGTACAAGACCCCCGCGCTGACCAACCTCGACTTCCACGTGACGTTCACGCCGGAGCTGCTGCGCAAGGACATCGACCTGGGACTCAGTGCCGGCAAGACCTTCGGGGTGCCGATGCCGCTCACCTCGCTCACGCGTGATCTTGTGCAGACGCTGATCGGCAATGGCTATACCGACCAGGATTTCTCGGCGCTGCTGCTCATGCAGGCGAAAGCGTCGGGGCTCGACATCAAGTCCGAAAACAAGGAAGTGGGCGACGGCCTGTAGACAAGGCCGGCGGTATGATGCGAACGTTGAACGAACAGGAGAGCGCCATGAGCCAGCAACGTATCAGTTATGTGCCCGCGGAGAACATGCCGCCGGAAATGCGGACAGAAATAGAGCGCTGTGCCCGCGAGGGTACGCCGCGCCCAGAGAGCTCGGCCGTGCGCGCGCACGTGCCCGGTGCGTTCTGGGCTTTTGCCAACTCGTGGCGCGACATCTTCCACACCGGCATCCTCGACCATGCGATCAAGGAACTGGCGCGCCTGTACGTGTCGCGGGCGGTGAAGTGCGAGTTCTGCGGCAACCAGCGCTCGACCAAGGCCTTCAGTTCCGCGCTGGAGGAAGCGCAGGCGGATGACCTCGTCAACTTCGAGCAGTCCGCCAAGTACAACGACCGGCAGAAGGCCGCGCTGGCGTACGCCGAGGCCATTACCTGGCGGCTGGAGACCGACGACGCGTTTTGGGCGCGTCTGCATCGGCATTACACCGAACCGGAGCTGGTCGAACTCGGCTGCTTCATCGCGCTGACCATGGGGCAGCAGAGCTGGCTGCGCCTGCTCAACATCGAACATCACCAGGTGATGACCGGCACCGCGACGTCGATGGCGCCGGGCTTCGAGACGGCGGAGGCGCTCGCGAAATCCAAGTCCGCGCCGGACTACTGGGCGAAGCAGGATACGGCGCCCGGGCGCACCGCGGCCTGACGGAGGTGCGGGGCCTGATTGTCCTGCTCGTCGACTGGGAGGCCTGTGACGGGGGACGGGGCGGGACTTTCGTCCTGCCGCGCCACAGTGCCGAGTGGCATATCCAGCGGGCATTGAACGCCAACGGCCATGCCACGGCTGTGCTGCCCTTTACCGACGACCTGCTGGCGAGCATCGAGCGGCTCGAAGTCCTGAAGCCTGCACTGATCTTCAATCTGACCGAATCCATTGGCGGTGACCGCAGGATGGACGTGGCGATTGCCGGCGTCCTCGACCTCCTCAGGCGACCGTATACCGGCACCGGCCCGGCCGGCCTGCAGGTGTGCCGCGACAAGGCCTTGTCGAAACGCATCGTCGCCGCTGCCGGTGTGGACGCGCCGCGCTTTCTCACGGCGGCGTCCGCTGCCGATGCGCGCCACCACGACCTGCGCTTCCCGGTGATTGTGAAGCCCCAATTCGGCGACGGCGGCGACGGCATCTCGCGCGCCTCGCTCGTCCGCAACCAGGCGGCCCTGCTGCGGCGCGTGGCGGCAATCACGCGACGGCTGAAGATGCCGGCGATTTGCGAGGAGTTCGTTGAAGGCAACGATCTCTATGTGTCGCTGCTGGCCGATGCCCGCGGCACGGTGCAGGCGATGCCGCCCATGGAGCTGCATATCGGCCGGAAGCGGCCCCTCGGTCCACAGTTTGCGACGGATCAGCTGCGCCACAACCCGGCCTACCGGACGCGCTGGCGGGTGCGCTGGCGGCAGGCCCGGCTTAAACCGGCACTGCTGGCGCGCGTATGGCAGGACGCCCGCGCCGCGTTCGCCGCGCTCGGCATGCGGGACTACGGCCGTGTCGACTTCCGGCTCGCCGACGACGGCACCCTGAAGTTCATCGAAGCCAATCCCAACCACGACCTCGCGCGCCATGCGTTCGCGATCAACGTCTGCTTCGCCGGCGTAGCCTACGAGCAGGCCATCGAGCGCATCGTCAACGCCGCGCGACGCCGCCACCGTTCCCTTCCCTGACCCACGGATCGCCCCATGCCTGCCGATATACTGAAACTCGAACCCCGCCAGCGCGCCATCATGGAGATGGAATATCCGCGCTTCTCCGACGCCGAGTACGCGCGGCGTCACCGCGCACTGGGCGCCGCAATGGAGAAGCACGGCGTCGACCACCTGCTGGTGGTGACCGATCACCGCACCGGGAACGCACCGCAGTGGGTGACCGGCTGGCCGGGCACGGTCGAGGCCTACGTGGTGTTCAAGCCCGGCGCGCCGATGACGATGTTCATGGAGTGGTTCAACCACTTTCCGCTGGCGAAACGCATCACGCCGGGCGCAGACGTGCGCTGGGGCGAGCACCGCGGTATCACGCTAACCATCGAGGAACTCAGGAAGCGCGGGGCGAAGAAGATCGGCGTAATGGGCCCGCTGGTCGTCTCCAAGTGGCGGCAGCTGGAGGCGCACTTCGACGTCGTATCGCTCGACGCCGAATACGTGCGGCTGCGCATGATCAAGTCGGAGGAGGAGATCGACTGGTTCCGAATCGGCGCGGCACTGTCGGATGCGGGCTTCGCCGCGCTGCTGGCGGAAACAAAGCCCGGCCTGACCGAGCGCGAGCTCGGTAACCTGGTCGAACGCGCGTGGGTTGGCCATGGCGGCACGACCATGATCCACTACATCGGGCGGACTTCGATGGCGAACCCGCAGCTCTACGTGCCGCCGCAGCACCACTCCCCGAAGAAAGTCGAAGCGGGAGACGTGATCTTCTGCGAGCTTTCCGCCTTCTGGTGGGACTACGCCGGACAGATCCTGCGCACCTTCAGTGTGGACGCAGAACCGACACCCTTGTACCGGGACCTGCACGCGACCGCCGAGGCCATCTTCGATGCGATTACGGGCGTGATCCGCCATGGCACCGCGATGGAAGCCATCCTCGATGCGACCGGACTGGCCGAGCAGCAAGGGTTCACCGTCTGCGACGACGTGGTGCACGGATTCGGCGGCGGCTACTGGCAGCCGATCATCGGCAGCAAGAGCCGCATGGCGGGCCCGCTGCCGAAGATGACGCTGGAGGAGAACATGTGCCTCGTCGTGCAGCCCAACGTGATTACCGCCGATCACACGGCGGGCGTGCAGACGGGCGAAATGATCCGGGTGACGAAAACGGGCTTCGAGAAGTTGCACCGCACCCCGCGCGGTTTCTTCAGGGCGGGGCAGGTGCTGTAGGCGGGCGCTGGCTTTACTTCTTGGCCGCTTCCTGCGCCTTGCGCATTTCAACCTCGCGCATGCAGGACGCCCAGACGGGCCACGGCCCGTTCCGGTTGATGCTGCGCGCATCGGCGTCGAGCTGGCCATTCAGGCGGCGGATGGTTTCGGGTTGCACCACGCCCCCCTGGCGTATGGTCGCGAGCGCCGCAGCGTTCAGGGGCACGAGCAGATTGGCTTCGGTGACAGCAGCGGGAAACTCGGCCGCCGTGATCTTTTGCCATTGCTCGCCCTGAGATCGGAAGAATACGTACGGCGGGACAGGGGCACCCGCAGCTTCATAGTCGGCGCAATCACGCGGCGTGGTCGCGAGGTAGGCGGACAATGCGTCGGTGGCGACCGCAACCGGCAGCAGGGTGCCGTCGCCTTCCCAGTCCACCCGCCCGCCGCGCGGCAGCGGGACCGACACGCCGTAGGCGATGACCTTCGGCAAACCGGTCCATTCGTCGCGCGGTGTTTCATGGCGGTGCTCCAGCCTGCTCCAGCGCACGACTTCCACCGCGCGGTTGCCGGGCAGCACCGCTTCCTCCTTGCGCACGTAGGCGTAGGGGCCGGCGCAACCTGCGAGGCCGGCGGCCGCACATAACAGGAAGGCGAGGGTCGTGCGGGTGGGCAGGGCTGGGATCATGGCGAGGTCCGGTGGTTTACTTGATGAGGCCCATGCGCTTGGCCACGTCCATCGAGGCCTTGGTGCGCTCTTTCATGAAGGCGTTCATCTGATCAGTGCCGACGAAGATCAACTCGAAGCCGAACATGGAACTCCTCCGGGGCTGTATGTTGTTTTGACTGCGGTACTGGGGTCGGATGGCGGGTCGCTCAAGCATATTCAAGCATAATCAAGTCTAACGCTAACAAGTCACGGAACGTTTGGCAATTTCCGGTTTTTCTCAGTCGGGACGCGCACCGAAGGCCTTGATCACCTTGCCCCACTTCTCGATCTCGGTACGGAACTGGGCGCTGAAGCGGTCCGGCGGCGCCTTCGCGGTGAACTCGCTCGCCACGATCGTCTGCTGTCCCCAGCGTTGGGCCAGCTTCTGGCCGGGGACGCGCGCCAGCAGGTCCGTCGAGCCGCCGGGCCGTGAAGAGCGTGATGATGCGGACCGGTTTGGCGGGGCAATTCTGCGCCAGCGCGCAGCATGGCAACTGCAGGGCTGCGATCCCGAGGGATCGCCGGGCGGTGTGGCGCGGCATGGAGACTTGCTGTGAGTGGCAGGATAGGCAGCGCGAAAATAACAACTGCAGGCCTTGCCGACAATGGCGGCGTAGCGTCTCCCGCTGCCGTGCACCGGCATGGACAGCGGCCGCTCAAACGCGCACACTTTTGCAGCATTTTCCGGAGGAGGCTGCATGCGGATGGTGAATGGTTGTCGATGGGCAGCGGTGCTCGTGGCCATCGCCCTGTTCCCGGTCTGGGCGCCGCTGGCGGGTGCTGCCGGCGCGGAGAACGCCTTCGGCGCGGATCTCAACCGCCTTGCGCGTGCCCGCAACGTGCACTGCGCGTTTTACCGGGCCTACGAGATCGACCCCGATACGGGCGACCGCGTGATGGTCGAAGGCCGCGCCGATGCCCTGGCCCATTATCAGGACATCAGCGTGGCGCGCGCCACGGCCCGTCAGATTCACACCCGCATGGCCGGCAGCCGGGAAGTGACGGTCGTGCGTACGCCGCACTACCTGCATTTCATCGATGAGGCCGGCGGTTATTACCAGGTCACCACTGTTTATGGCTGCTTCGACCACGACCCACGGACGGGCGTGTGCCGCACCTACGGCGCGGCCGCCACCCGCCACTACAACGCCCGCGTGCTGCGCGAACCGGACGCGGTGTTCGAGCGTGCACGACGGGTGTCGGAACCCGGCTTCTGCGATCACGGTTTCGTCGAGGCGGTGGAAACCGCGCGGGAATCGAAATGAGGCTGCCGCACCGTCTGCGTCGCATCGAAACGCCGGCGGGCGCGGTTCGTGCGGAAATCCCCAAATGGAGGCAGGCCGTCAAGACGTCCGGCGCGAAGATCGATAGACCCGCGGCGGGCCGTGCCCGATGAGCGGCGCAGTGGCGCAGGCCTGGTTAGTTACAATCCTATGGCCATGAAAACACTCGGTTCCGTCCGCTTCCTCGCGCGCCTTGCCGGCGCCCTGTGCCTCGTGCTCCCGCTGCTCGCCGCGGCCGACGAGGCCTCCGTCCGCAAGCTCGTCGAGCTCCAGCACAAGGGCGCGAAGATCGAGAGCATTGTCAAAACGCCGTACGGCGGTCTCTACGAAGTGTTCATGGATAACCGCATCTTTTACGTCGACGAGCAGGTCAGCTTCATGTTCGCGGGCGGTGCTTTGATCGACACCAAGACCAACGCCAACGTCACTGAGCTGAGCTTCCGCAAGCGGACCGCGCTGAACCTCAAGGACCTGCCGCCGCTGTCGATGGCGATCAAGCGGGTCAGGGGCAACGGCAAGCGCACGCTGATGGTGTTCACCGACCCCATGTGCCCGTTCTGCAAGGGCCTCGAGAAGGAACTCGAGAAGGTCAACAACGTCTCGATCTACGTCTTCATGTATCCAATCGAGTCGAAGTTCCCGGGCACGACGGTGCTGTCGAACTCGATGTGGTGTTCGTCGGACCGCGCGAAGGCCTGGGACGACTGGATGTTGAGGAACGTGACGCCGACGGCGTCCAGCAAGGCCTGCAAGACGCCGGTGGCGGAGCTGGAGAAAATCGGCGGCCGGCTCGGCATCACGGTCACGCCGACGCTGATCTTCGCCGACGGCGCGCCCATCGCCGGTGCGATCCGCGCACAGGACATCGACCGCTATCTCGATCAGACGCCGGCGAAGTAGAAGCCGCCGCCGCAGTTTTCGTGAGTTACGCCGCCGCGCGGCGGCAGTCCTCGATCTTCCCGCACAAATACCCGATCGCGTAGTCGATCTCGGCTTCGGTATTGAAGCGGCCCACGGTCATGCGCAGCGCGCTGCCGACGGGGCTGCCTAGTGCTGCCAGCACGTGCGAGGGCGAGGCCGCACCCGAGGAACACGCGGAGGTGGATGACACCGCGATGTCGGTGAGCGAGGCCGCAAGGCTGTCGCAATGTGGCAGGTTCACCGAGACGTTGAGGTTGTGCGCGATGCGCTGCGTGAGGCAGCCGTTCACGTGCACTTCCGGGTAGGCCGTCAGCGCCTGCACGAGCTTGTCCCGCAGCGCGCGCACGCGCGGGACTTCCGCGGCCATGTCGGCGCCGGCGATCCGCAGGCACTCCGCCATGCCCACGATCTGGTGCGTCGCCAGCGTGCCGGAGCGCATGCCGCGCTCATGGCCGCCGCCGTGCATCTGCAGCTCCAGCCGCACGCGCCGGCCGCGCGACACGTACAGCGCGCCGATGCCCTTGGGGCCGTAGGTCTTGTGCGCGGTGAGCGACATCAGGTCCACCGGCAGCGTGGCGAGGTCGATCGCCACCTTGCCGGTCGCCTGCGCGGCGTCCACGTGAAAAATCACGCCCTTCTCGCGGCAGATCGCGCCCAAAGCGGCGACGTCCTGAATGACGCCGATTTCGTTGTTGACCAGCATCACCGAGGCCACCGTGGTGTCCGGCCGCAGCGCGTCGCGGAAGCGGTCGAGGTCGAGCAGGCCGTCCGTCTGCACCGGCAGGATCGTGACGTCGAAGCCCTCGCGCGCCAGCGCCTGCACGGTATCGAGCACGGCCTTGTGTTCCGTGGCGGCGGTGACGATGTGCTTGCCCTTGGCGCGGTAGGCCAGCGCCGCGCCCTTGATGGCGAGGTTGTCGGACTCAGTGGCGCCGGAAGTCCACACGATTTCGCCCGGATCGGCGTTGACGAGGCGGGCCACTTCATCTCGCGCGGCCTCCACGGCCGCGCGCGCATCGGTACCGTAGCGGTGGGTCGAACTCGCCGGGTTGCCGAATTGCTCGGTGAGCCACGGCAGCATGGCGGACACCACGCGCGGATCGACCGGGGTGGTGGCGGAGTTGTCGAGGTAGATGGGCAGTTTCATGTTTTCTTTCCTAAAACTCGATTCGCCGCCAAGACGCTGGAGAAACGAAAGACGCAAGACGCAAGACGCAAGACGAGAGATGAGAGACGAAAAATCTTCGCGGCCGTACCGGTATTCACTTCTATCTTCTCTCGTCTTTCGTCTCTCGCTCTACTGAGTTGTTGTTTTCTTGGCGTCTTGGCGAGAAAACAGAAGTCGTTCAACGCTCGCTGTGCCGCAGCGTTCCGCGGATGAGGCGGTACCAGGTGCGGCGGGCGTTCGCGAATAGCGGCTGCATAGTACCGGTGCGGGACTTTTCGCGTGCCTCCAGCCAGGCGGGACTTTCGAACACGTCGCGGGCCGACAATTCGTAAGCCGCGAGCGAGCAGGGTGTGCCCATCACGGCTTCATAGCGCCGCGTGCGCAGGACGCCGGGCACGGCGGCGAGCGCCGGCAGATGCTCGCGGTCGTACCAGTCCCGGAATTCGGCGGCGCGGGCGGAGTCGGCGCAATCGGTCTGCACGGTGTAGAGCAGCGGTGCGTCGGGCGCCGGTTCGGTGCCCTGCGACCACGCGAGCCGGTAGTTGTGGCGGAGGCGGTGCTCGCCGTAGAAGGTCCGGATGCGGCGCGACCAGCCGGTGGGATGCTGCACGAGGTGCTGGAACGCGGGCCCGGGCTCCACGCGTTCGTCTTCGGTCTCGTACCACGCCAGGTACTTCGGCGCCGCATCGATCGCGGCATAGCGACGCGCGCCGGTGAAGCCGGGCAGGTTGGTGACGTGGGCGAGATGCTCCAGCGCGTACCAGTCGTTGAACTCTTCCTCGCGCTCCGGCGGCACGTGCAGCCAGACCGCGATGAGTCCCCGCGCGTCCGTCATCGCCGTCAGTCCAGGCGGATGCCCGCGGTGCGGATCACCTTGGTCCAACGCGCATGTTCGTCCCGGATCAGCTGCGCGAACTGCTCGGGCGTGCTGGTTTCCGGGTCGACGCCCTGCTGCAGGAATTTTTCCTTGAGGTCTGGCGTCGCCATTGCCTTCACGATGTCGCGGTTCAGCCGCGCGATGATGTCCTTCGGCGTGGCCGCCGGCGCCACGACGCCGTACCAGATCAGCACTTCCGCGCCTCTCACGCCGGCCTCGGCGATGGTCGGCGCGTCGGGCAGGCTGGCGTTGCGCGTCTTGCCGGTGGTCGCGAGCGCGCGCAGTTTGCCGGCTTTCACCAGGGGTACGACCGGCGGCACGCCGCTGAATACGATGCTGACCTGCCCGCCGATGAGATCGGTGAGCGCTTCGGCGTTGCCTTTGTACGGTACGTGCACGAGGTTCGTGCCGGTTTCGAGCTTGAACAGTTCGCCGGTGAGGTGCGGGCTGCTGCCGACGCCGGGGGAGCCGTAGTTGAGCTGGCCGGGTTTTGCTTTCGCCAGCGCGACCAGTTCCTTGATGGTCTTGGCCGGGATCGACGGGTGCACGACGATGGCGACGGGTCCGGTGGCGAGCAGGCTCACCGCGGCGAAGTCCTTGATGGGGTCGAACGGCGTTTTGGGATACAGCACCGGGTTCATCGCCAGCGGACCGAGCGCGCCGATCGCGAGCGTATGCCCGTCGGGCGCAGCCTTGGCGGCGGCGTCCATGCCGATCGCGCCGCCGGCGCCGGGGCGGTTCTCGACGATGACCGGCGTACCCCGCGATTCATTCAGTTTCGGGCTCAGCAGCCGGCCCATGATGTCGATGGTGCTGCCGGGACCGAAGGGCGCGATGATGCGGACCGGCTTGCCGGCGGGAAACGTCTGGGCCGATACCGGTGTGGCGGCGGCTAGTGCGGCGGCACACAAAACCGCCGTCCGGGACGGACTGAACATGGCTGCTCCTCAAGAAACGAATGCGTTAAACCCATGGAACCGCCGACAAAACTCGCAATGTCTCAGGCGCTATAGGCGTCCACCGGCGTCCATCGGCGTCCATCGGCGTTCATCGGCGGTTATCCCCGTGGTGGTCTTTTAGTGCTTGGGAATCAGCGCGGCCAGCACGCGCTGGCGCTTCTCTTCGATGTCTTTCGCGAAGCCCGGATGCCGCTGCTCCACGAAACCCGTCGCCATGCCGAGTTTCAACAGGGCCACCGCAAAGGTGGCGCCGAGATCGTCAAGGTCGGGGCTCGCCCGCGCCAGTTGCAGCGCTTCGATTGTTTCGTCGAGCAATTGCTTCAACGCGGCGCCCGTTTCGGCGTCGAACTGCGCGTCGATGACGGTGGGCGCGGACGTGGGCGAGTCGGGCGTATCGGCTTCTGACATGGCATCATTCTAACGCAGGGCTGCGTTTACAATGCGGGCACAACAGCCAACCCGGAGGGGAAATCATGCACAAGACTGGATTCGCACTGGCGATCGTCCTGGGCGCAACGGCGCTCGCCGCGTCCGCCCAGACACCGTATCCTTCGCGCCCGATCCGCGTGATCGTTCCGTACGCCCCGGGCGGTGGTTCCGACATCCTCGCGCGCCTGCTGCAGCCGCGTGCGGGGGAGAGCCTCGGCCAGTCGCTGGTGGTCGACAACCGCCCGGGCGCGTCGAGCACGCTCGGCACCGCGCTGGTGGCGAAAGCGCAGCCCGACGGGTACACGATCGGCATGATCGATACCGCGCTGGTGATCAATCCCGGCCTCTTCGCGAACCTGCCGTACGATGCGGCGAAGGATTTCTCCCCGATCACCATCGTGGCGACCTCACCGCTGGTGTTCGCGGTGCACCCGTCGGTGGGGGCGAACAGCCTGAAAGAACTGGTCGCGCTGGCAAAGGCGAAACCCGGACAGCTCAACTTCAGTTCCGCCGGCAACGGCTCCGCCGGGCATCTCGCCGGCGAACAGTTCCGTGCGGTGGCCGGCTTGAGCCTCGTGCACGTTCCCTACAAGGGCGCCGGACCGCAGACGGCCGAGCTGATCGGCGGTCAGTCCATGATGGGCTTCACCACGCCCGCCTCCATCATGCCGCACGTGCGCGCCGGCAAGGTGAAGGCTTTCGGCATTTCCGGGCCGAAGCGGTCGCCGTCGCTGCCCGGCCTCGCGACCTTCGCCGAGCAGGGCTACGCGGTCGATGCCATGCCGTTCTGGGCGCTGGTCGCGCCGGCCGGTACGCCGAAGGAAGTGATCGCACGGCTCAACCTGGCGTTCGTCAAGCACATTCAAGCGCCGGAGTTCCGCGACCGGCTGGTCGAACTCGCGTTCGATCCGGTCGGCAACTCGCCGGCCGAATTTGCCGCCGTGATCAAAGCCGACCTGCCGAAGTGGGCCAGGACGATCAGTGATGCAGGAGTGAAGATTGAATAAGGATGAGGGATGAGGGGTAGCGTTATTGCAGCGGCGGCGTGTCTCGCTGCCGCAATGGTGCCGGCGGGGGCCGAGGCGCAGTCGTATCCCGTGCGGCCGGTGCGCATCATCGTGGCCTACGCGCCGGGCGGCGGTTCTGACCTGCTCGCGCGGCTGGTGGCGCCGCGCCTGACTCAGGAATTCGGCCAGCAGTTCATCGTCGACAACCGGCCCGGCGGCAACACGCTGATCGCGATGCAACTGCTGGCGAACGCGCCGGCGGATGGTTATACGCTGGGCGTGATCGATACCGCGTTCGTGATCAATCCACCGCTGATGGACAAGTTGCCGTACGACTCGGCCCGCGCATTCGCCCCGGTGGCGCTGCTCGCGACCTCGCCTTTCGTGCTGGTCGTGCATCCGGCGGTGGCCGCGAAAAACGTGGCCGAGCTCGTCGTGCTGGCGAAGGCGAAGCCGGGGCAAATCACCTTCAG